>CAYNPF010000004.1:0-30607 GCA_964398895.1 uncultured bacterium | reverse complement strand
CCATCGAAGAGGAAGTTCTCCTGCAGCACGACGCCGAGCCGGCCGCGGTAGTCGTGCAGGCGCAGGTCGGCGAGGTCGCGCCCGTCCACGCGAATGATCCCCGACTCGGGGCGATGGAAGGCCATCACCAGGCCGATCAGCGTGCTCTTGCCCGAGCCGCTCGAGCCCACCAGCGCGGTGGTGGTGCCGGCGGGGGCGGTGAAGCTCACGTGCCGCAGCACGGGCTGGCCGGGAACGTAGGCGAACGAGACGTCGGCGAACTCGATGTCGCCGCGCAGGCCGTCGAGCCGGATCGTGCCGCCGTCGGCCTGCTCGGGGGACATGTCCATCAGCTCGCGGATGCGGTCGAGCCCGGCGAAGGCCTCGCTGAGCTGCGTGCCGATCGAGGCGAGCTGGATCAGCGGGGCGGCCAGCATGCCGGTGAGCGCCACGTAGGTGCCGAAGGTGCCGAGCGACATGCGGCCGTTCATGATCGCCGGGCCGCCGACCAGGATCATGAGGATGCCGATGCCGCCGGCGATCAGGCTGGTGACCGCGCCCATCGCCGACACGCCGGTCATGGTGCGGGCGACGTTGCGGAACAGGCGGTGGGCGCCGCGAGCGAAGACGAGCTGCTCGCGCCGCTCGGCGGTGTAGGCCTTGACCACGCGCACGCCGCCCAGCGTCTCGCCGAGGCGGCCGGTGACCTCGGCGTTGATGCGGCCGCGCTCGCGGAACAGCGGCCGCAGCCGGCCGAACGCGATGGTCATGCCGACGCCGAAGAAGGCGAGGAAGACGAGGTTGAGCAGGGTGAGCTGCCACGAGATCAGGAACAGCCAGACGAGCGCGACCACGGCGGTGACGATGCTGCTGACCAGTTGCACCAGGCCGGTGCCGACCAGGTTGCGCACGCCCTCGGCGTCGGTCATGACGCGGGAGATGAGGATGCCGGTCTGCGTGGTGTCGAAGTAGCGCACCGGCAGGCGGGTGACGTGGGCCATGACCCGCTTGCGCATCTCCGTGATGGCGCGCTGCGCCGCGACCCCGAGCAGTTGCGAGAGCACGAAGGAGGTGCCCGTCTGCACCAGTGTCGCCACCACCAGGGCCAGGGCGATCAGCGGCAGCAGTTGCGGCTGGTGCTTGCCGATGGCGTCGTCAATGACGAACTTGGGGGCGGCGGGCAGCACGAAGCCGGCGGCACGGTTCACCAGCATGATGCCCAGGCCGAGCGCCAGGCGGCCGCGGTGCTCGCCAACCAGCTCGGTGGCATCGCGCCAGGCGCGCGAGAAGTTCACGCCCCGCGCCGGCTCGGCCGCGCCCCGCGTGCGTCCGGCGCCGGGGCGCCGCTCGGCGAAGCGCTCGGGCCCGTGGCCGCCCAGCCCGGGGCCCGCCCCGGCACCGAAACCCATGCTCACGGGCGCGCTCCGGCGCGGGGTGGGCGGCGGACGGGCGACGCGGGCGGTGACGGCATCCAGGCCAATGCAACCTCCGGGGAAGTGACGACCACCGGCAGGCTAGCAGGAGAGCGGGCGCTAGGGAATCCGACGTCCCCGCCGGCGGCCGCCCCCGCCGGGCCCACCGGCCGCGCCGGCGCCTTTCCCCTTGCGTTCGCCGGGCGCGCCGGGGAGACTGCCCGACCATGTGCGCGGGCCGCCTCGTCCTCGGCGTGGTGCTGCTGGCCGTCCTCTCGGCGTGGCCGGCGCGTGCGCTCGAGCGGCCCTCGGTGCGCGCGGTGCGCGCGAACGGATCCCTCCGCGTGGACGGCGTGCTCGACGAGCCCGACTGGGCGCGGGCCGAGCCCATCGGCGACCTGCGGCTGGTCGAGGACCGCGAGGGCGAGGCGCCGTCCGAATCCACCGAGGTGCGCGTGCTGTTCGACGCCACCCGCGTCTACTTCGGCTTCCGCTGCTCCAACCGCGGGCCCGGCGCGATTCGCGGCAGCCTGGCCCCACGCGACCAGATCCTCGACCTCGACTTCGCCGGTGTCATGCTCGACACCTACCGGGACCGTCACCGCGCCTACGCCTTCGCGGTGAATCCCTACGGCGTGCAACTCGACGGCATCTACCTCGGCGGCGACGTGAACACGGAGTGGGACGGTGTCTGGGACGCCGAGGTCACCCGCGACTCGTCCGGCTGGACCGCCGAGCTGGCGATTCCGCTGCGCACGATCAGCTTCCCCGAGCACGGCCCCGGCGCGTGGGGGTTCATGGTGCGGCGGAAGATCGCCAAGAACGACGAGATCTGCAGTTGGCCGCTGGTGCGCGCCGCCGTGGGCGGCGACGACATGCTGCAGGCCGCCGACCTCACCGGCCTCGACGACCTGCGCGGCGCCGGCCTGTTCGACCTGCAGCCCTACGTCGCCTCGGCGGTGTCCGACGAGCGAGCCCCCGACGGGAGCTGGCACGACTCCGACCGGCACGACGTGGGCGTGGACGCGCGCGTGCCGCTGACCTCGACGCTGGTGCTCAGCGCGACGGTGAATCCCGACTTCAGCCAGGTCGAGGCCGACGCGCTGCAGATCGAGGTCAACCAGCGCTACCCGCTCTTCTACGACGAGAAGCGTCCGTTCTTCCTCGAGGGCGCCGACATCTTCGGCACGGCCTTCGACCTCATCTACACGCGCCGCATCGCCGACCCGGCCTACGGCGCCAAGCTCACCGGCCGGCTCGGGCACGCGCGCGTCGGCGCCATCGTCGTGCGCGACGACGGCGGTGGCACGCTGGCCGGAGTGGGCGGCGGGCCGACCGAGGGCGTGTCGGGCCACGGTTGGTTCCAGCTCGGCCGGGCCGCCTGGGAGTTCGGCGAGGAGTCGAGCGTCGGCGCGCTGGTGGCGCTGCACCAGAGCGACGCGGTGGACCTGCCCGGCGTCGTTCCGGCCGGCGAATTCGGCGTGGCCGCGCAGGACCGTGCCTCGAACGCCGTGTACGCGCTCGACGCGGACCTGCGCCTGTCGCGGCGCTGGTTCTTCCACGGCCAGCTCGCCGCCAGCCGCACGCACGCCGACACGACCGCCTTCGGGGTCCGCTGGGACTCGACGGGGGTCCTCGACTTCCGGGAGGCGCGACGCCGGCAGTGCAACGACATCGCCTACGGCGCGGAGCTCGACTACACCGACGGCATCCGCGACCTGCAGTTCTTCCACCAGTTCGCCGGTCCCGGCTTCCGCACCGAGAGCGGCTTCCTCAGCCGCGTGGACTTCCGCCGCACCCGCGTGAACTCGGACTTCTACATCCGGCCGAACAACGCCGTGCTGCGCTCGATCCAGCCGATCCTCGACGGCTACGTCATGCACGATCCCGACGGGAGCATCCAGGAGTGGTGGTGGAGCCCGATGGTGGACTGGAAGTTCCAGAAGCAGACCCACGTGCTGACCGAGTTCGGCCGCACGCAGGAACGCTGGCAGGGGCGCGACCACCTCACGAACCGCGTCGAGTTCGAGGTGGAGAACTCGTACTGGCGCGTGCTGACCGCCTCGCTCGAGGGCGAGGTCGGCGACGGCATCTACTACGGCGGGGACGCCGCCGCCTCGTACCTCGGCTGGCTCGAGCACTACGCCGTGGAGGGCACGCTGCGGCCCTCGCCGCGGCTCACCGTCGAGATGGAGACGGCGCGCGACCGCTTCTCCCGCGACCACGGCCGCGGCGTGGTCTACGACGTGTGGACGCTGGGCGCCAAGGCCACCTGGCAGTTCACGCGCCGGCTCTACGTGCGGCTCTACCCGCAGTACGACACCGACGCCGAGCACCTCGACGCCGACGCGCTGATCGGTTACGTGCTGCACCCCGGCTCGGTGGTCTACCTCGGCTACAACGGCGACGCCGACCGTCTCGACGGGCGCACGCGCGCCACCGCCCACGCGGCGTTCCTCAAGATCTCCTACCGCTTCCAGCGCTAGCCGGACCGGGCCCGCGGCCTGACCCGGCCGGCGTGGCCGGGGCTCAGCGGCCGTCGGGCCGCTGCCGAAGCACGCCCTCGAGCAGCGGCGTGACCGGGCGGAGGCCGATCTCCTCGTGCAGCCACTCGTCGCGGTCCACCAGCGCCCGCAGGTCGTTGAACTCGTGCGAGCAGGTGTAGCGGCGCATGGTCTTGGGCTGGTTGGCGGCGGCGAAGTAGGCCTCGGCCGCACCCGGCGAGATCCACGAATCGGCGGTGCCGAACTGCATGAACACCGAGGCCGGCGTGGCGTGCCCGACGTACAGCGCGGGGGTGAGCGGGCCGATGGAGTCGCAGTAGGCCTGCCACTGCTCGCGCGGGACCGCGTGGGCGAGCGCGGCCTGGTAGGCGTCGTACTTGGGCGCGCCGCCCAGCGTGGTGTCCACCAGGCTGGGCAGCCCGGCGATCAGCACGAAGGTGCGGAAGCGCGGCTCGACGCCGGCGAGCACGCCGCCCTGGGTGGCGCCGTAGGAGTGCCCGACGTAGGCGAGGCGGGCGGGATCCACGTCGGCGCGCGCCGTCAGCAGGTCCACGGCGCGCCGCAGGTCCACGATGTTCTGGACGTAGGATTGCCGCGTCGCCCCGGGATTGCGCGGGCTCTCGCCGTACTGTGTCCACGGGGCCGGCCGTGCCCAGGGAGCGTCGAGCAGCACGCACACCGCGCCGGCGCGCGCCAGCAGCGTGGCCTCCCACAGGAACTCGGAGCGGTCGCCCTGGCCCCAGTGCATGAAGACGACGCCGGCCAGGCGCTCCCGCGCGGCGGCGCCGGCGCGCACCGGCGCGACGATGCTGGCGGTCACGCGTCCGTCCACCGGACTGGCGTAGGTGACCCGCTGGACGAGGACGTCGCGGACCGCCACCGCCAGCGTGTCGGTGACCTGCAGATCGAGCGGCGCGGTGCGGTCGTAGTCGAAGAGGCTCGGCTGCGCGGCGTAGTGCCAGGCCGCCGGCAGCGGCGTGTCCGCGCCGGCCGGCCGCGCCGGCGAGAGGAGCGCGAGTCCGAGCAGGATGACGGGCAACAGGGTGACGCGACGGGCCAACGGATTCATGACGGCCTCCTCGCCCGTTCCCGCGTCGGGGCGGGCGCCGTTGGACTCGGCGGCGATCCCGCGGGGATCTCAGGCGAACGTGATCTCGATGTCGTACTTCTCGCGCATGCGCCGGCGAAGCCAGTCCTCGGCCTCGATGCGGTCGCGGAACAGCCGCGTCTCCCAGCCCGTGCCGCGGGCCTCGTGCCGCAACTGCCACATCCGCACCATCCCGAAGGAGACGTCGAGCCGGACGACGAGGGCCACGAGCAGGTCCGGGATCTCCGGGACCCGCGCGGCCTGGGCCTCGGCCAACTCGAGCACCTGCTCGCTGGTCGTGCGGGAATCCGCGACGCACGTGAAGTCGGTGAGCCAGTAACGGAGCGTGGCCCCGCGTCCGCCGCCGAGGAACTCCGCCTCCGCCCGCAGGAGCTGCAGGCCTTCCATGACGCCGGTGCCGACCTCGAGCGCACCGAGTCCACCATCGAGCGAGCAGATCGTGACAGCCATGGATCATCTCGCATCGGGGGAAGCCGAGGATGGGGCCGGATTCGTGGCGCCGGCCCGGTCACGAAGCCGCCGGGACTATAGGAGCCGGGCGGTCCCGCTATCAACCCCCATCTCAGACGTCGTGCTCCCAGCGCCATCCGCCGACGAGCGTGCCGCTCGGATCGAGCGCGGCCCGGACGCGGGCGCGCAGCTCCAGCGCCGCGGCCGGCGGCGGCAGGAAGGGCGTCGGCGCGGGGAGGCCTGCGGCCTCGATCAACGTCAGCCCGACGGCGGACAGGCTCGTGGCCAGGGCCGCGACGTCGGCCGCGGTGGGGAGGACGTGCAGACGGCCGGCCGGCGCGTGCAGCAGCCAGGGCGCGGGGGGCGCGTCGCCATCGAGCAGCGGCTCCAGCGCCGCCGCCGGTGCTCCGCCGCCGGTGAACGTGAGCCGGCCGCACGCCGTGGCCACCTCGTGCTCCTCCAGGTCGGCGAGCGACTGCCACAGGTCGGCGACCGCTTCGTCCTCCAGCCGCGCGTCGGGCTCGCCCAGCAGTTCGGCCAGCGCCGCCGCCTGCTGATCCAAGCGCGCCGCGTCGTCTTCGAAGCCGACGATCACGGTCACCGGATCGGTGGGCGAGGCGACCGGCAGGGCGCGCGCCAGCCCGCCGCCGACCGCGCTCAACACCGTCGGCTCGAGCGCGAGCAACGCGGCCCACCGCGCCGGATCGCGCAGGGCCTTCGCCCCGGTGCCGTGGACGAGCGCGAGGCGCCGCGGCGGCGCCGGCTCCAGCTTGAGCGTGGCCTCGAGCAGCACGCCGAGCCCGCCGCGCGAGCCGCAGAGCAGCCGGTGCAGCGCGTAGCCAGCGACGTTCTTGACCACCCGGCCGCCGCTGCGGGCGAGCGTGCCGTCGCCCAGCGCGAACTGCGCGCCGAGGATGCGGTCGCGGGGCGAGCCGAGCCGGGCCCGCCGCGGGCCGGAGGCGTTGGCGGCGAGGATCCCGCCCAGTGTGGCGCGTTCCGCGCGCGCCGCCTCGAGCGGCAGATCGAGACCGTGCGCGGCCACCGCGGCGCGCAGCGTGGCCAGGGTGGCGCCGACGCCAGCGGTGAGGGTGAGGTCGTCCGGCGCGCAGGCGACGACGGCGTCGAGCGCGGTGAGGTCCAGCGCCACGTCGTAGCGCGCCGGGGCCGTCGCGCGCGCCAGTCCGACGCCGCCGCCCCAGGGCAGCACCGTGCGGCCGTCGCGCGCGGCGGCGCGCAGCACCTCGGCCGCCTCGGCCGCCGTGCCCGGCCGCGCCACCTCGCGCGGCGTCACGCCCCCGAGGGTGTAGCCGCCCGGACCGGGCCGCTCGCTCACGCGTCGCCTCCTTCCGCCGGGGGCAGGAGCTTGCCGGGGTTCATCCGCCCGGTGGGATCGAACGCGCGCCGCAGACGTTCCATCACCGCGAGGTCCGCGGGGGCGAACGCCTCGCGCATCATGTGGCGCTTCTCCAGCCCGATGCCGTGCTCGCCCGAGATCGTGCCGCCGAGGCGCAGGCAGGTGCGCAGGATCTCCTCGGCCACCTCGAGCGCCGCCCGCTCCTGCGCCGCGTCGTCGGGATCGAAGAGGATCTTGGGGTGCAGGTTGCCATCGCCGGCGTGCATGAGCGTGCCGGCGTGCAGGCCGCGCGCCGCGGCCAGTCGGTAGATCTCGGCGGTGGCCTCGGCCAGGCGCGAGCGCGGCACGGTGCCGTCCATGAGGTGGAAGCGCCGCCCGGTGCGCCCGTAGGCGCCGTAGGACGACTTGCGCCCGCGCCACAGCGCGGCGCGCTCCTCGGCGTCGGCGGCGATCCGCGCGGAGCGGGCGCCATGCGCGCGCGCGATCGCGGCGATGCGCTCGACCTGCGGCGGCAGGCTCACCGCCGGGCCGTCCACCTCGATGACCAGCACCGCGGCGGCGTCGAGCGGCAGCCCGAGGTGGAGCCACTGCTCGACCACCTCCATGGTCCGGCGGTCCATCAACTCCATCGCCGCCGGCACGATCCCGGCGGCGATCACCGCCGAGACGGTGCGGCAGGCGTCCTCGACCGCGGCGAAGTCGAAGCTGGCGGTGTGCACGCTCTCCGGACGGGGCACCAGCCGCAGGCACAGCTCGCAGAGGACGCCCATCGTGCCCTCGCTGCCGGTCATCACCGCGGCGAGGTCGGCGCCCGGGGCGTCGAGACCCTCGCCGCCGAGGGTGACCACGGCGCCGTCGGCGAGCACGACCACCAGGCCGAGCACGTGGTTGACGGTCACGCCGTGCTTGAGGCAGTGCGGGCCGCCGGCGTTGGCGGCGACGTTGCCGCCCAGCGTGCTCACCGGCTGCGACGAGGGATCGGGCGCGAACATCAGGTCGTGCGGCGCGGCAAGCTCCGACAGCCGCGCGTTGACCAGCCCCGGCTGCACCCAGGCGAAGCGGCGCACCGGATCGAGCGCCAGCAACTGGTCCATGCGGCTGGTGACCAGCAGGAGGCCGCCCGACGTCGCCGTCGAGCCGCCGGCCAGCCCGGTGCCGGCGCCGCGCGGCGTCAGCGGCACCGCGTGGGTCGCGGCCCAGCGCGCCAGCGCCGCCACCTCGTCGGTCGAGCGCGGCAGCACCACCACGTCGGGCCGGCCGCGCTCGAGCACCAGCGCATCGCTCTCGTAGGCGAGGCGCACCGCGTCGCCGGCGAGCACGCCGTCCTCGCCCAGCAGGGCGCGCAGCTCGTCGAGCACGGCGGGGGTCCAGTCCATGTCGCTCAGGCGACGGCGCCCGCCCCCGGATCGCCCGCCAGCCGCACCACCGCGTCGCCGACGCGGCGGTAGCCGGCCTCCATCAGCACCGCCGGCTCGCGCCCGTGCGGCTCGTGTCCGAGCGCCACGAAGCGCGGTTCGTCGTCGTCGAGCTCGCGCCGGATGTGCTCGTCGGGGCCGTAGCCGACGTGGACCACCACGCGCCCCGCCGTCTCCTCGCGCGGTTCGCCCGCGACCTCGAGCCGCACGCGATGGCTGTGCGTGTCCGGGTCGGCGGCGAAGCCCTCGACCTCGGCGCCGCCCAGATGCGCGATCGCCGGGTGCGCGCCGGCGGCCAGCGCGCGGGCGCGCAGGCGCAGCTCGCGCCGCGCCGGCAGCGGGTCGTGCTCGGCGCCGGGGAAGAGCCCGGCGGCCGCGGCCCGCGTCACCCACAGCACGCGGGTGCCCTCGGCCTCGTCGGCCAGCCGCGCCAGCGCCGCCAGCGTGACGGCGGCGAAGAGGCTCTCGCCGATCAGCACCGTGCGCCGGCCGGCGTAACGCTCGCGGTCGAGGCCGAGCACGTCCTCGACGTGGTAGGCGAACTCGGGCCGCAGCCCGCTCTCCTCGCACGCCGGGATGCCGCCGGTCCCCGCCCAGTCGGGCTGGCCGTAGACGCCGGTGAGGTCCATGAGCGCGGCGGCGTGGGCCAGGCTCTCGCGCCCGCCCGGGTCGCGCAGCAGCAGGCGGAACGGGTGGGCGCGCCGCGTGTCGGCGTCGCCCTCCCCGCGCCGTAGCCCGTGCCGGCCGATCGCCACCACCTGGGTGAAGGTGTGGAGGCGCTCCTTCAGCTCGGGCAGCGCGGCCAGCGGCTCGAGGTAGTGCTCGACCAGCTCGAGTCCGGTGGGCAGTGCCTCGGCATCGGGCATCGTCCAGCCCGTCGCCTCGAGATGTGCGCGCGCGTGCCTGCCCACGCACATGCGCCATGGCGTGAACAGGCGCACATGGCCCCAGGCCAGCGGATGCGCGCCGACCTCGCCCTGCTCGTAGACCTGCGGGTCGAGTCCGTGATCGAGCGCGGCCAGCGCGGCCTCGAGGCCGACGGGGCCGGCGCCGATGATGGCGAGCGACGTGGGGGAGCAGGCGGGCATGGGATCTCCGATCGGGTGGTGCGGTGCGTGCGCGCGGCGCAGTCTAGACGCGCCCGCGCGAGGGCGGCAAGCGGTTGCCGGCCCGGAGCGGCAGCGGGGGCCGCGCCCCGCCGCGCCGGCGCTACGCCAACTCGGCGACGATGGGGGCGTGGTCCGAGGCGCCGCCGGTGCCGTCGAGGCCGCGCACCGTGTGGCCGCGCGCCTCGCGCCAGCCGCGGACCAGGAACCAGTCGAGCCGCAGCCGCCCGCGCGCCTCGCCGCGACGCAGCAGCCACCGCACCGCGCCGGTGGCCGGGCCGAAGAGGGCGTGCAGCTCCTCGAGCCGGTCGAAGCGGAGCTGCAGCGTCGGCTCGCGGTCGTTGCACCCTTCCCAGGCGAAGCCGGCGCGGGCCAGCTCGTCGAAGAGCGGCTCGTGCGCCGCGCCGCGGTCGGGCCACAGCAGCCGGCGTTGCAGCGCGCCGGCTGGCGTGAGCCACAGCGTCAGCGCGCCGGCCAGCGGCGCGGACCACGTGCCGCGGTCGAAGGTGTGCGAGTTGAAGTCGCCGGCCAGCACCACCGGCCGCGTCTCGCCGGCGAGCGCGTCGGCGACGAGCCGCACCTGCGCCGCGCGGTGCGCGCGGCTGCGGTGCACCTCGAGGTGGGTGGCCGCGGCGACGAAAGGAGCGCCGGGTCGCTCGATCGTGGCGAGCAGCGCGACGTGCCGGCCGAACATGCGCTGCCGCTCGAACTGGATCCGCTCCGGGCTGGGCAGGGCGACGAGGCGCGTCTCGCCCACGGGCCAGCGCGAGAGGATGCTCAATCCGAACAACCCCTCCTCGTTCTCTCGCGCGCCCGCCCGCCTGCGGTCGTCGTCGCGGCCGCGCGTGGTCTCGAGGAAGAGTGGGGCGAAGACGACGTGCAGCCCGAGCGCGCGCCCCAGCTCGGCGCCCACGTCGCGGTTGCCGGAGCGGGCCATGCCGAGATCGGTCTCCTCGAGCAGCAGGAGGTCGGCGCCGGCCAGCTCCGGATCCCCGCGCAGGGCTGCCTCGATCGCCGGGTAGGCATTGCCGTGCTCGACGTTCCATTGCACGGCGCGCACGCGCGCGGGATCGGCCGGGGGCGCCGGCGGTCGCGGGGCCGGATGCCGGTGCACGGTGCCGAGCACGGCGTCGAGCCGCGCCCGCAGCCGCGGCCAGTCCGGCGCGGCGCGCAGCGACGCCAGCGTCGGGTGGCGCTCGACGACGGCGCGCAGCGCGCGGCATTCCGTGAGCAGGACGGGATCGCACAGCATGATTGTTGTATGCTAGCACCGCCACCAGCAAGTCGAGTGACCGAGGGAGACGTGACTGGAGAGCTGACGCCGAACGAGATCGGCGGGGAGCCCACCCCGACGGGGTCGGACCTCGCCCTACGCGTGACCGGCCTGACGCGGCGCTTCGGTGCGCTCGTGGCCGTGGACGGTCTCGACCTCGAGGTACGCCGGGGAGAGATCCTCGGCTTCCTGGGACCGAACGGCGCAGGGAAGACCACGACCCTTCGGATGCTGTGCGGCCTGCTGCGCCCGGACGGCGGTCGCATCGAGATTGGTGGCGTGCCGCTGCGATCCGACCGCCGGCGGTCGCTGCGGACCATCGGTGTGGCGCCCCAGGAGATCGTCATCTGGGAGACGCTCACCTGTCGCGAGCAGCTCGAGTTTGTGGGCCGCGCGTACGGACTGCCCCGCGCCCGCGCCCGGCAGCGCGCCGCGGAGTTGCTCACCGCCTTCGGGCTCGAGGAGAAGGCGCGGAGCCTCGGCCGTACGCTCTCGGGCGGGATGCAGCGTCGTCTCAACATCGCCCTCGGCCTGCCGCACGAGCCCGCGATCCTGTTCCTCGACGAGCCGCAGGCCGGTCTGGATCCCCAGAGCCGCCTGCTCGTGCGCGACTACGTCCGCTCGCTGCGCGGCCACACGACCGTGATCCTCACGACGCACGACATGGAGGAGGCGGAAAAGCTCGCCGACCGCGTCTGCATCATCGACCACGGCCGGTCGCTGGTGATGGACACGGTGGCGGGCATCAAGCGCCGCATCGGCGAGGGCGACCTGTACGAGATCGACCTCGAGCCGGGTGTGCTGGCGGGACGGCTGCCGCGGCTGTGGGGTCCGGAGCGTGGCGTCGTCGCTTTCGCCGCCCACGGGAACACGCTGTCGTTCGCCTCGGCGGGCGGCCCCGCGCTCCTGGCGGAGGTCCTGCACGAGATGAACGGCCTCGGACTCCGGCCGGTTGGGCTGCGCATGAGAGAGGTCACGCTCGAGGACGTCTTCATCCGCCTGACCGGTAGGAGGCTGCGCGAATGAGATTCGTGGCCCTTCTCGAGAAGAACCTCCTCGAGAACCTGCGGGAATGGAAGGTCCTGATCCTGACCCTCGTGTTCGCGCCCTTCTTCGTCTACATGATGTACGGCTACTTCGGGGCGGCGGCCTCCACCTATCGCCTGCTCGTGGCCGATCACGACATCGGGGCGATCGGCTCGGGTGTCACTCCCGACGGTGCGCGTGGGCTCGTGCGGGCCTGGCGGGAGGCGCGGCAGACGGACGGGCGTCCGGTGTTCCAGGTCGTCGAGGTCAGGGACCTTGCCGCCGCCCGGGCTCAGTTGCGGAGTCGCGACGCGGACCTCCTGATCGAGATCCCCGCCGACTTCTCGCGGCGTCTCGCGGAGTTCCGGAGCCGCACCAGCCAGACCCCGGCCCGGCTCGTGAGCACGACGGACGAGAAGAACGTGCGCGGCTCGGTGGGCATGGTGTACTCCGACTTCGTTGCCTACAACTACGTCACCGGCGCCACGGCGACGGCCCTGCCGCTCGACGTCGAGACGCGCTCCCTGGGCGGGGCCCGTTCGCTCAGCGACTTCGACCTCTACGTGCCCGCGCTCCTCGTGCTGGCATTGATCATGATCCTGTTCACGACCGCCGCCTCCCTGGTGAAGGAAGTGGACAAGCGCACCATGAGCCGGCTCATGCTCTCGCGCCTCGGCGTGGGGGAGATGGTGGCGGCGGTCTCGATCAACCAGATGCTGGTCGGCGCCGTTGCGCTGACGCTGGCTTTCGGAGCCGCGCTGACCTGCGGCTATCACACCGAGGGATCGCTGCCGGCGCTGCTCGTGGTAGGCGCTCTGACGGCTCTGGGTGTGGTGGCCATCGGCGTGCTCACGGCCGCGTTCCTCTCGTCCATCTTCGAACTGCTCACGGTCGGCGTGTTCCCGTTCTTCGTGCTCATGTTCTTCTCGGAGTGTATGTTCCCGCTGCCGAAGATCCGGATGCTGGAACTCGCCGGACACACGGTCTACGCGAACGACGTGCTGCCGACCACCCTCGGCGTGCGGGCCTTCAACCTGATCCTCAATTTTGGCGCCGGGCTGCGCGACCTCGGCTTCGAGCTCGCCGCGATTGCCTTCCTGACAGTCGTCTACTTCGCTGTCGGGACCTGGCTGTTCCGCCGGCGCCAGATGAGGGTCTAGCCCCGGCCTCGACTAGCGCGTCAGCACGTCGATGGCTGCGCTCTGCACCGCGTTGATGGCGCGATCGCTCCCGGCGTTGCTGAGGATGACCACGGCGATGTCGCGGTCGGGTTGGATCATGACGCAGGCGGCGAAGGTGCCCGCCGAGCCGACGCGGAAGGACGTGGTCGCGCCAGCGACCCTCTGCACGCCCCAGCCCAGGGCGTACTCGCCGTTGGGCGTGTGCAGCGTCTGGAGCGTTGCGGCAGAGAGCAGTCCGGGGCTGCCGCGCAGGCCGCGCAGGTGCAGGAGCGCGAAGCGCGCGTAGTCGCCGACGGACAGGCGAGCGTCGCCGGCCGGACGCAGGAGGTCGGGGAACTGATACTCGGGGTCGTCTGGGTCGTGGGGCGCGAGCGTACCCGAGCCCGTGTCGTAGTGGCCCCACGCTGGGCGGCGCCCCCGGCGGCGGGCCAGCCGAAGCCCCCCGATAGCCCGAGCGGCGTCCACAGCCGCGAGGCGAGGAGTGCCTCCCACGACGCACCGGCCGACCGCTCGAGGACGGCGCCGGCGAGCGCGTAGCCGCCGTTGGAGTACAGGTACTGCCCGGCGGCGACCGACGGCGTCTGGCGGAGCAGCCAGTGCGCGAGTGCCAGCCGGCGCTCGCCGAGCGTGCCGGCGAAGTCCGGGATCGTCGCCACCTGCGCCGCCGTCGTGAACTCCGGCAGGCCGCTACGGTGCTGCAGCAGGGTGCGGAGCGTCACTGTCCGGTACTGCCCCTGCATGGAATCGGCGTACTCGGGGAATATCTGCGCCAGCGTCTGGTCCCAGCCCAGCCGACCCGCCTCGACCTCCATCGCCAGGAGGTCGGCGGTCATGGCCTTCACGGTCGAGCCAAGATGGTAATGGTCGGCCAACGTGACCGAGTCGGCGGACCCGAGGCGCCGCACGCCCAGGCAGGCAACCTCGGTCACCGAGTCGCCCCACATCACCGCGCCGGCGATGGCCGGCAGGTCGGCGGCCCGCAGCGTGCTGCGCAGGATGCCGGCGAGGGAGTCCTCCTTCGGCCGCGTGACGTGGCTGCCGCACGACGCCTGTGTCAGGGTCGCCGCTAGCCCGGACTATTCATGAGCCCGCGCCTGCGGACGCGGTCTGGCCGCAGATGACGGCGTCGTGCGACGTGGCCGCTCCTCGACGGGGTGCCAGACCCCGACTGCGTCGCGGCCACGCCGTACTCCTTGTCCTCTGCGGCCATCCCACATCCTCGGCTTGCGGTTCATGAATAGCCCGGGCTAGGGCGGCCAGCAGGAAGCAGACACGATTCAGGCGGTGCATCGCTTCACCCTGCTATAGCGCGACCGCGTCGGGCCGGGGCCGCGCCGGCCGGTGTGGCGATGGCCCGCGGCAGACCGCTCCACGCGACACCGAGGCGGAGGTTGCAAGCCCGATGCCAGCCGGACATGTCCGGGCGTCGAGCAGCCGCCGGCTCGTGCGCTCACCGCTCCAGCGGGTGGGTGCCGCGCGTCATCGTGCCGGTGCGCAGCACCTCTTCGATCTTGTAGACGCCGAGCTTGCGGTTCTTGAGGAAGCCGCTGAAGGCCTTCTCCGCCAGCACGCCGTCGTGCAGCATGTCGCCGAGCCACTCGAGCGCCAGCGCCGGCGTGTACTGCGGCAGCGCCGCGCCCTTGTCGGTCAGCCAGCGCAGGTTCTTGACCTCGTGCGCGCCGATCGGTGGCGCCATGACGATGGGGATGCCGAGCGCCGAGTAGAACGACAGCTCGCTCGGCTTGGTCCACAGCACGTCGGTCTCGCGCATCAGCGCGTCGAAGCGGTCGAAGTAGGCTGGCTTGTCCGCCTCGCGCACGATCAACACGCCGTGGTCGAGCGCGTCGGTCAGCCCGGCCCGCTCGACCGCCGTGCGGAAGAGCTGCTCGACCTGCGGGTTGATGCCGGCCACCAGCGCCAGCCGGAAGCGACCGTCGAGGATGCCGGGCCGCAGCGCCTGCAGCAGGGCGAGGCCGATCTCCACCTGCGCCCCGGCGCCGCCCACCGCGAAGGTCACGGTCACGCGGGGATCGGACGTGGCGGGCGGCGGGTCGGCGCCCAGCATCTCGCGCACGCTGGCGCCATAGCGCGAGCTGAAGCGGCCGCGCGGATCGAGGCGGGCGAGCCGGCGCAGCAGGTCGGCGCGGAGCGTCTCCAGCCCGGGACCGCCGAGGTTGGCGCGCGGCAGCGGGAAGCCGGTGATGAAGATGGACTCGTCGGGCACGCCGTACTGGTGCAGCCGCCGCATGACCCGGCCGCACGGCGCGAGGTAGCGGACGTGGCTCTGCGCCGGATCGGAGGCGACCCAGACGCGGTTGAGATCGGCGTCGCAGGCGACGCAGCAGACCGGCGTGCAGTGCGCGCGGTCGGCCGCCAGCGCCGGCGCGTAGAAGGTGGCCAGCACCGGTAGCGTCCGCGTGCGGATGCGCTCCAGCGCCGAGCGGCCCAGGCCCTGGCGCAGCAGGGTGTCCACGATCCAGTTGTTGAGCGCCGGCTTCGAGCGGTCGCGCAGCGGGTAGAGCGGCGGGATCTGCAGCGCGCTGTCGAGCAGGGCGAACATAGCGTCGCCGACCAGCGGCACGCCCTTGGCGCGCGAGAGGAACTCGTAGGTCCAGCGGAAGCGGCGCCACAGCCGCGCCTCGTCGGCGTCAGTCTCGGCCGGATCGCCAGCGGTGAGGATGCCCTCGTACGCCAGGTCGGCCAGCGCGTGCGCGGCGCGCTGGTGGCCCAGCCCCATGTCGGCGGTAACGACCCAGGCGCGAGTCTCTTCCGTGGTCACGGCGGCATCTCCGGTCGGCACCCCATTGCGAAGCGGAGGGTGCGCAGCGGCGTGGCGGCACGTCCGTGGCGCAGTATACAACAGCGGACGGATCGCGCCGCTACCGGGCTACGACCACCATGCGGGTCCGATACTGGTCCCCCTGGCTCAGCCGCACCCAGTAGGCGCCGGGGGCGAGGTGCACGCCGGCCCCGGCCTGCAACCGGATCGTGCCCGGTGAGGCGACCTCGATGGCCTGCCGGTTCATCTGCCGGCCCATGATGTCGAAGACCTCGACCCGCGCCGGTCCGCTGCGTGGCAGGTCGCAGGCGATCTCGAGCGCTGGACAGGAGGGGTTGCCGAGCGGGTGGATCCCGAACGCGAGCGCAGCCGGCTGTGCCGCCGGGGAGCCGGCCTGGTCGCAGTCGCCCTCGATCTCCGACAGGGAGGCAACCAGCGCGTCGAGATCCTCGAACCAGCGACGGATGTACCAGCGGGTCGAGTCCGGCGTTCCTGCCGCAGCGAGCACGGCGGCGTCGCCACGGACGACGTAGAAGACCTGTGCGCCCTGCGTGCCGGCGTTGTAGACCAGACTGTCGGGCAGGTAGATGTTGCCCTGGAAGTGGGCCACCGTGACGGTGCGGTAGTGCGCCGTCGAATCCGGGTGTTCGGGATCCGCGTTCTCGGTGAGGCCCGTGACGACGAAGGAGATGCTGTCGGCGGGGGGCACGACGACTTTGCCGTCCTGGACGCTCCCGTGGAAGATCGTGCGGGCGGCGAGCAACTCGGTGTCGCGATCCACGTTGATGAGCCGGGCGATATTCGCGTCGGTGGTGTGGAACTGGAAGTCGTCGGCCAGCAGGCCTTCGAGCGTCGGCAGCGACATGCTCGAGTAGCCCTCGGCGAGGGCGCGTACGGCACCGGTCGGGGTGGTGGGGTCGGTCAGTTCGCCGGGCGCGGGCGTATGGACCGTCTCGTAGTGCCGGGGGAACTCGCCGGGCGCGTGGCCGCCGGGCACGGCCCGCGCCACGGCGGCGTGGACGAGGGAAAGGCAGAGAACGGCGGCGAGCGCGGCGAGGGTCGGGCGCAGGGCGGGCATGGCGGCCTCCGGTACCGGACGCGGGTGAGGGGTGGACGCGCGGTACGTTTCCCGAGCTCGGGGGACCCGGGTGACGCCCCGGCACTGTACCGCGCGCGGCGGACGACGACCATGGGGTTCCGTCCGGGGGCCCGCGGTGGGGCTTGGGGCGCACCAACGATTTGCCCGGCCCGCGCTTGACCCCCGCCCGCTCCCCGCGTAGCGTGCCCGGCATGACTGCCCCCCACCGTCGCGCCCTCCGGGCGTCCCTCGTGCTGCTGGCGCTGCCGCTGCTCCTGTCCTCCTGCTCGATCAAGCGCTGGGCCGTGAAGAGCGTGGCCAACTCGCTGACCACCGGGGCGGACGTCTACGGCACCGACAACGATCCCGAACTGGTGCGCGACGCGCTGCCCTTCGGTCTGAAGACCATGGAGGGCCTGCTGGCGGTGGTGCCCGACCACGAGGGCCTGCTGCTCTCGCTGTGCCGCGGGTTCACCTCGTACTCGAACGCCTTCGTGCAGTCGCAGGGCGACCTGCTGGTCAGCAGCGACTACGCGCGGGCCACCGAGCTGCACGAGCGGGCGCTCAAGCTCTACCTGCGGGCGCGCGACTACGGCCTGCGCGGGCTCGAGCTGCACAACCGCGGCATTGCCGACCAGCTCCGGCTCGATCCGGCGAAGGCCGCGGCCCGCATCCAGAAGCGCGACCTGCCCATGCTCTACTGGACCGCCGCGGCCTGGGGCTCGGCCATCTCGCTGGGCAAGGACCGGCCGGACCTGCTGGCCGACCTGCCGGCGATCCGCGCGCTGTTCGAACGCGGGCTGGCGCTGGACGAGTCCTACGAGGGCGGCGCTCTGCACGAGGCGATGATCGTCCTCGACGCGCTGCCCGCGTCCATGGGCGGCTCCGAGGCGCGGGCGCGCCAGCACTTCGCGCGGGCCGTCGAGCTGTCGCACGACTCGAAGGCCTCGCCCTACGTCACGCTGGCCCAGAGCGTGGCGGTGCTCGAGCAGAACCGCGCCGAGTTCGAGTCGCTGCTCAACCGCGCGGTGTCGTTCGACCCCGAGGCCGACCCGGCGAATCGCCTGGTGGCCACGGTCACGCAGCGCAAGGCCCGTGATCTGCTCGCGCGCGAGGACGAGTTCTTCCTCGACGAGGCCGGCGCTGCGGACACCACCGAGACCGTCTCCCCAGACACCACGCAGACCGAGGAGAAGTAGATGAGACGCAACCTTCCGTGCCCTTCCCGGCGCCGCTTCCCGCGCGCCGCGTTCGCCGTCGTGCTGTTCGTCCTGGCCCTCGTCCTGGTCGCCGGGCCGGCCGTCGCGCAGGTCGTCAAGGTCGCCAGCCTGGTGCCCGAGGGCTCGGTGTGGGACAAGGCCATGCGCGACCTCGGCGCGCAGTGGGCGGCGGGGACGCAGAACCGCGTCACCCTGCGCGTCTACCCGGGCGGCGTGGCCGGCGACGAGCCCGACTTCGTGCGCAAGATGCGCATCGGGCAGATCCAGGCCGCGGCGGTCACCACCGCCGGGCTGGCCAACATTGATCCGGCGTTCAACGTCTTCAACATTCCGATGTTCTTCACCTCGTACCCCGAGCTCTACGCCACGCTCGACAAGCTGGAGCCGATGCTCAAGGCCCGGCTCGAGGCCAAGGGCTTCGTGCTGCTGGCCTGGGGGCACGGCGGCTGGGTCTACTTCTTCACCAAGAACCCGGTGGCCACGGTGGAGGCGCTGCACAAGACCAAGCTGTTCTTCTGGGCCGGCGACGACGAGATGGTCGCGCTGTGGAAGAAGCTGGGCTTCCAGCCGGTGCCGCTCTCGGCCAACGACGTCATGCCCTCGCTGCAGACCGGGATGATTGATGCCTACCCGACGACCCCGCTGCTCGGGCTGTCGCTGCAGTGGTACCGCCAGACGCCGAACATGGTCGGCATCGGCATGGCCCCGCTGGTCGGCGGGCTGGTGATCACCAAGTCGGCCTGGGCGAAGATCGCCGCTCCCGACCGGGCCCAGATCCTCTCGGCCTGCGCGCGCTTCGAGCGCCGGCTGGAGGTCGAGGTGCCGCGGCAGGACACCACGGCGGTGGCCGAGATGAAGAAGCGCGGGCTCAAGGTCAACGTGGTGAGCCCCGCCGAAGCGGCGAGGTTCCGCGCCGCGGCCGAGGAGTTCGCCGCCGGCATGAGCGGCATCCGCGTGCCGCCGGACATCCTCGCCACCGCGCGCCGCGAGCGCGATGCCTTCCGCGCCAAGCACGGCATCGCGCGCTGAGCCGATGACCTCCGCTGCGCCGCCGCGTGCGGTCGGCCGCTTCGCGGCGGCGTTCCACGGCCTGGAGAACGGCGTCCTCGTCGTCGCCTTCCTGGTCGCCATGGTGCTGCCGCTGGTGGACGCGGTTGGCCGGCCGTTCCACGGCTTCTCCATCCCCGGCTCGAGCACCTACCGGCCGCAGCTTACGCTGTGGCTCGCCTTCCTCGGCGGGCTGCTCGCCACCCGCGAGCGCCGCCACCTGACCCTCTCGACCGCCGAGGCGCTCGGCCACGCGAAGGTGCGCGAGGCGGCGCGCCTGGTCTCGTCGCTGGTCGCCGCGGTGGTGTGCGGCGTGCTGGCCTACTCGGCGGCCGGCGTGGTCGCCGCCGACCGGCTGCAGGGCGAGATGCTGCAGATCGGCATTCCGGCGTGGTGGAGCGAATGCGTCATGCCGGTGGCGCTCGGGCTGATCGCGCTGCGGCTGGCCTGGGGCGCGGCCGAGGGCTGGCGCGGGCGCACCCTGGCGGTCGCCGTGCTGCTGCTGGCCTGGGCGGGAATGGGCCTGTGGCTGGGTTGGGGCGTGCCGCACGGCTGGGAGGCGCGGGTGCCGGCGACGCTGGTCGGCTCGCTGTGGCTGCCGCTGCTGGCGCTGATCGTGCTCGCCGCGCTGGTGGGCGCGCCGGTGTTCGTGGCGATGGGCGGTGTGGCGCTGGTGCTGTTCTTCAAGGACGGCGTGCCGGTCTCGTCGGTGACCGCCGAGGTCTACCGGCTGATGATCTCGCCGACCCTGCCGGCGATCCCGCTGCTCACCGCCTGCGGCTACATCCTGG
Organism: uncultured bacterium; assembly: GCA_964398895.1. GTDB lineage: Bacteria > Eisenbacteria > RBG-16-71-46 > RBG-16-71-46 > RBG-16-71-46 > JANXPZ01. The sequence goes on along the minus strand of CAYNPF010000004.1, from coordinate 10,884 downwards.
CGGAATCGCACGCCTCCGAGCGGCTGGTGCGCTTCTTCCGCGCGCTGTTCGGCTGGATGCCCGGCGGCGTGGCGGTGCTGGTGGCGGCGGTGTGCGCGCTGTTCACCACCTTCACCGGCGGCTCGGGCATCACCATCATGGCGCTGGGCGGGCTGCTCTACCCGATCCTGCGGCGCGAGGGCTACCCCAAGGGCTTCTCGCTCGGCCTGGTGACCGCGGCCGGCAGCCTCGGCCTGCTCTACCCGCCCAGCCTGCCGGTGATCCTCTACGCCGTGGTCGCCAACGTGCCGCCCGACTCGCTCTACCTCGCCGGCCTGATCCCCGGCACGCTGCTGGTGGTGATCGTCGCCGCCTACGGCATGTACATCGGTCGCCGGGTGAAGTCGCCGCGGCAGCCGTTCTCGCCCCGCGAGGTGCTGGCTTCGCTGTGGAGCGCGAAGTGGGAGCTGTCGGTGCCGGTCCTGGTCGTGGTGTTGTTCGCGACCGGTCTGGCCACCATGGTGGAGGCCGCGGCCATTGCCTTCGCCTACGCCATCGTCGTCGAGTGCTTCATCGTGCGCGACATCCACCCGCTGCGCGAGCTGCCGAACGTGCTGGTCAAGGCCGGCGTGCTGTGCGGTGCCGTGCTCATCCTGCTGGCCAGCGCCATGGGCCTGACGAGCTGGCTGGTGGACGCCCAGATCCCGACCGCGCTGCTCGGCTGGGTGCGCATGCACATCCAGTCGCCCTACCTGTTCCTGCTCGTGCTCAACGTCGTGCTGCTGGTGCTCGGCAGCGTGCTCGAGATCTACTCGGCCATCATCATCCTCGCGCCGCTGATCGCCCCGATCGGCGCGGCCTTCGGCATCAACCCCATCCACCTTGGCGTCATCTTCCTCGCCAACCTGGAGCTGGGGTTCCTGTTCCCGCCGGTGGGCCTGAACCTCTTCCTGTCCTCCTCGCGCTTCGACGAGCCGCTGCCCCGGCTCTATCGCCACGTCGTGCCGTTCCTCATCATCCTCGCCATCGGCGTGCTGCTGATCACCTACATGCCCTGGATGACCACGGGGCTGCTGCAGCTCCTCGGGAAACTGTAGCCCACCCGCGTCGCCCGCTCGCGGCCGGCATCGCAACCGATGCCGGCCGTTCGTATTTCGTGCGGGTCTGGCGAACGAGCGTCGCAGGGGCCGACGCTGGCCTGTGCAGGGGCCAATCCGGGAAGGGGACGAACCCAGCTCGTCATTGGCGTTGGACCTGGGGAGAAGGCGCATCTGGCCGTGTACGATTTGGCGGGCAGACAGGTCAAGGTGTTGCTGGACGATGCTGTGTCGGCGGAGAGGACCGCGGTGAGCTGGGACGGTATTGACACTAATGGGAGCAAAGTGCCGGCCGGGGTGTATTTTGCCAGATTGTCGTGCTGCGGGCAGGTCAGGACCCTTCGGGTAGTGCTCCTCTGGTAGAGACCGATCTGCGCGAAACGGTGCAGGCCGAACATGGGTTGAGGACAGGGCAATGTCGGACGGGAATGACGGTGAGCGCACTCGTGAGTGAGGGGCTCGAGCTCGGACGGACAACAGGGCGGACGCCGGCGGCGACGCGTTACTGCGTCGGGCTGCTGATCTGTCTCTCCGCCATGGTCGCGGTTCTCGCATCGGCCTCCATCACACCCTGGAGCGCGAACGGAACCGTGCTGGCCATGGCCAGGTCGGGGCAGACCGTCTACATCGGCGGGACCTTCACGACCGTTGGGCCACCGACCGGGAGCGGTATGGCGGTTTCCGCCGCGTCCGGGGAACCGATCGGCTCCTCGCCTCGAATTGCCGGGTTCGTCTACGCCGTGGTCCCCGACGGCGTCGGCGGGTGGTACGTCGGTGGTGCCATCACGGGGATCGCGGGCCGGCCGTGCGGGAATCTGGCGCACGTCCTGAGGGACGGGAGTGTCGAGGCCTGGAGTCCGGTGCTGGACGGACCCGTGCTTGCGCTGTCGCGCAGCGGGCACGTCCTCTACGTCGGTGGCTACTTCCACTCCGCGAATGGCAAGTCGCGTGAGATGGTCGCGGCCTTCGACATGTGCACGGGCCGTCTGACCCCGTGGGCGCCCCAGGCGAACGGCCTCGTGCGCGCGCTCCTGGCACATCGGGGATCGGTGTTCATCGGCGGCGACTTCACCCTCATCGGAAGCGCCGACCGCAGCCACCTCGCAAAGGTGACGGCAGACTCGGGACGGGTCGAGCCGTGGGTCTGTGATGCGAATAGCGCGGTGGCAGCGTTTGCCCTTTCCAACGACACGCTCTACGTGGGTGGTTACTTCTCGAGCCTCCAGGCCACGACAAGGGAACTGATCGGTGCGGTCAACGCCGGCACGGGCGCCCTGCTCGGCTTTGACCCCGTGGGGATTCCCGAACCGCCGCTCGAGACCAGCCTCGAGCTCTCCCGCGTGGCTGCCCTGGCCATCTCGGGCGGTTCGTTGTACGTGGGTGGGCACTTCATCGGGATGGGTGGACAGGCCAGGATCGGACTGGCCGAAGTGGATCGCGTCACCGGGGCTGCGACGGCATGGGCGCCGGCGCTGGGTCCGTGCTATGAGGGATGGCCGACCCCGACCGTGCGGACGCTCGCGGTGCTCGGCGCTGGGCTCTTCGTGGGCGGCAACTTCAGCACGATGGACGACCTCGAGCAGGACTACGCGGCGCGGTTCGACCTGCGGGATGGAACCCTGACCGCGTGGGCTCCGCGTCCCAACGATGTGGTGTACGCCATGGCCGGTGCATGTGGATGTGTGTTCGTTGGGGGCGGCTTCACCTCACAGTGGTCGTGGGTCGCACGCAGTGGACTGGCGGCCATGGATGCTCGAACCGGCGAACTGCTGCCCTGGAATCCCCAGGCGGACGCCGTGGTCATCACGGCGCTGGCGGCGGGCGGTGGCAAGGTCTTCGTGGGCGGGATGTTCTGGAGTCTCGGCGGGCAGGAGCGAAGCAACCTCGCCGCAGTGGACTCCGCGACCGGTCTGGCCAGCCCATGGAATCCGCACGCCGACAACGTTGCATTGACGATGGCGCTTTCCGATGGCGCGCTCTTCGTGGGCGGCTACTTCACGAGCATCGGTGGCAGCGCGCGTTCTTACGCCGCGAAGCTGGACACGGTCACCGGGGCCGCGCTGCCGTGGGATCCCGGTTGCGACGACTGGGTACAGGCAATCGCAGCGAAGGGAGATGCGGTCTACCTCGGCGGATGGTTCCGGCGCGCCGGCGGTCAGGCGCGCAGCCGGCTGGCTGCCGTGGACACGCTGACCGGTGCGGCAACCTCCTGGGCGCCGGAACCAGACGGGCCGCTTACGGCGCTCGCAGTCGGAGACTCGATCGTCGCTGTCAGCGGTGGCTTCGCTCACATCGGTGGCGCGGCTCATAGTGACGTGGCCTGCGTGAGCCGCCTGACGGGCAGGGCGGAGGACTGGAATCTGGACTTGGACTACTCCGGGGGCGTGAACACCCTCGGGGTGGCCGGTTCACTCGTCTATGCCGCGGGAGGGTTCACGTACATTGGCGGCGAAGAGCGTCAGGGAGTCGCGGTGGTTGATTGCCGCGACGGGCGCATCCTGCCGTGGCGATTCGACCTGAACGGGATGGTCTGGACCAGTCTCGTCCAGGATGACGGCCTCTGGCTGGGTGGCGCATTCACCGTCGCCGGACACGTGCCGGCTGCTGGACTCGCATTTCTGGATGCTCCCGCGTGGTTGCCTTCTGTGGACGGCACGACGGTCGCTCTGCTTTCGAGCAGGCCCAATCCGGCGCGGGACATCGTGGAGGTTTGCTACACCCTGCCCGCTCTTGCCCCCACGAACCTCGCCGTCTTCGATCTGGCGGGTCGTCGTGTCGCCACCATCCTTCGCGGCGCATGGCGGGAGGCCGGCTCCTATCGAGAGTCCATCCGGACGGCCGACTGGAGGCCCGGCTGCTATTTCGTGCGTCTTGACGCCGGCAGTGCAAGCGCGACCACGAAGATGACGGTCTTGCCGTAGACGCTGCCATCCAGTTCCGCGCCCGCCCCGCCTTGCACGTCGGACGTTGCCTCACCTCCACCCGCACGGCGCCGCTCGGTCGCGCACCGGTCCCATCGGCACCCACCGCCCGCCCCGCCCCGCTCGCAGTGGTCCGGTCCCACCCGCGCAGGTCGCCGCGTAGTCCGCTCTCGTCCCCCTGCGGTGGCCGCCGGTCGGCACGGCGCCGGAGGATCGGACCGTTCCGCGATCCGCGCGGCGGGGGGGCGACCGCTCTCCGCGTCCGGCGCGGTCGAACCGGAGGCTGCCATGCGCAACCATGTCGGGTGGGTCGGTCTCGTCAGCCTCGCCCTCGGCCTCGGTGCCGGGGCGGTGGCGGCGGCGCCGCCGTCGCGCGCGGACGAGACGGCCGCCGTCGCGAAGGTGATTCGCACTTCGATCGAGTGGGCCGCGACCAAGGACACGCTCGCGCTCTACGACTGCTTCGCCGATCGCGACCTCTTCTTCTTCAACCCCGACACGAAGAGCACGATCGGCAGCACCGCGGCCTTCCGGGCGGACGTGCGGTCCTTCTTCATGGATCCGCGTTTCGCGGCGGTGCGTTCGAGATTCGATGACCTGCGCATCCACCTGTCGAGCGGCGGCGACGTCGCCTGGTACTCGTGCCGGCTCACCGACCACAACACCTGGGACGGTCGGCCGGCCGACTGGGACGACGTGCGCTGGACCGGCGTGCTGGAGAAGCGCGGCGGCCGGTGGAAGATCGTGCAGATGCACTTCTCGCAGGATGCCGACCGGGTCACGGCCGAGACGCGGGGCGGTGCGCCCTTCGGCGCCTGGAGCGGTCCGTACCTCGGGCAGAAGCCGCCGGGCGCGGCGCCGGAGCTGTTCGCCCCAGGGCTGGTCTCCGGCGCCACCGCCGAGCGCGACATCGCCATCACGCCGGACGGCCGCGAGATCTACTTCGGCATCCTCCAATCGCAGGGCAGCACCATCATGGTGACGCGGCTAGTGGATGGCCACTGGACCGAGCCGGTCGTGGCCCCGTTCGCCGCGGATCGGCGCTGGCACCATTTCGAACCCGCCCTGTCGGCCGACGGGAACCGCATGGTCTTCCTCTGCACGCGGCCGACCGCGGGGGAGGAGGCGAAGCCGGGCTGGGGCAACCAGAACCTCTTCGTCGCCGACCGTCGGCCCGACGGCTCGTGGGGCGAGCCTCACGATCTCGGCGCCCCGGTGAACACGAGCGACAACGAGTTCTTCCCGTCGCTGACGCGCGACGGCACGCTCTACTTCACCTGCAGCCGGCCGCGCACCGGCCGGACGGTGATCGTGCGTTCGCGGTTCGTGGACGGTCGCTACCAGCCGCCCGACACGCTGCCGGCGGCGGTGAACGGCCGCGGCTCGCCCTACAACGCCTTCATCGCGCCCGACGAGTCCTACCTGATCGCCTGCGTGGATGGCCGCGACGATGGGGCCGAGCCCGGACGGGCGCAGTACTTCGTCTTCTTCCGCGACGCCGCCGATCAGTGGAGCGAAGGGGCCTGCCTCGGTCCGACGGTGAGTCCGGGCAACGGCAACGCGGGCTCCGCCTACGTCTCGCCGGACGGGAGGTACCTGTTCTTCGGCGCCGCCCGCACCGACGAGGCGAGCGGGCCGCCGGACGCTCCGCGCACGTTGCGCGAGCTGCGCGAGCGCCAGGCGCGGGCGCGCAACGGCAACTCGGACATCTACTGGGTGGACGCCTCGGTGATCGCGCGGCTGCGGCCGGCGTCGGCCCGCTGAACGCCCGCACGACCTGCGCGCGGCTGCGGACCGCGGTAGGATGCCGTGGTCCGGCCGTTGCGCCGGCGTCACCCGAGCCCAGGAGGTCGCCCGTGAGTCGCGTGGACGTCGCCCTCGACACCTTCCGGCAGGAGTTCTCCTGCGCGCAGTCGGTCTTCACCGCCTTCGCGGATCCGGCCGACGTGAGCCGGGAGACCGCGCTGCGCCTGGCCTCGGGCTTCGGCGGCGGATTGGCCCGCTCGGGCGAGACCTGCGGGGCGGTCACCGGGGCGGTCCTGGCGCTGGGGCTGCGCCACTGCGGCGCGCCGCCGACCGACCCGCAGGCGAAGGTCGCCGCCTACCCGGTGGTGCAGGAGTTCCTGCGGCGCTTCCGTGAGCGGCACGGCGCCCTCACCTGCCGCGAACTGCTCGGCGCCGACCTGGGCACCGAGGCGGGCCGGCAGCGCGCGCAGAATGAGGATCTGGTGCGGCAGCGCTGCCCGGCCTTCGTGCGCGACGCCGCGCTCATCCTCGAGGAGCTGCTCCCGGACTGAGTTCCGCCGCGGTCGCTGCGCGGGGCGGCAACGAGCGGCGGCAACGAGCGGTTGCCTCGGGCACGGTCGTCGTCTAGCCGGGACTATTCATGAGCCCGCGCCTGCGGCCGCGATCTGACCGCGGTCTGCGGCGGTTCTGCGGCCGGCCGCTCCTCGACGGGGTGTTCAACCCCGACTGCGTCGCGGCCGGCCACAGAGCCTTGCATCCCGCAGTCATCTCGCAGCCTCGGCTTGCGGTTCATGAATAGTCTCGGCTAGCCTGTGGCCGATCGGTGTTCCCCTCGCGTGTCCCGCCTGCCCAGGAGCCATCCATGTCGCTGAAGACCACCGCCCTCGAGCGCTTCCTGCGCTACGTCACCTACGACACCCAGTCGGACGAGAACTCGACGACCTATCCCAGCACGGCGAAGCAGCTCGTGCTGCTCGATCGGCTGGTCGAGGAGCTCAAGGCCATCGGTCTGAAGGACGCCGCACGCGACGAGCACGGCTACGTCTTCGCCACCGTGCCGGCGACGACGAAGAAGGCGAACGTGCCGGTCATCGGCTTCATCGCCCACGTGGACACCTCGCCCGAGGCCGACGGCGCGAACGTGAAGCCGATCATCCACCGGAACTGGCAGGGTGAGGACATCGTGCTGCCCGACGACCCGGCCACGGTGCTGCGCCTCAAGGACAACCCGGCGCTGGCGCGGCAGAAGGGTAACGACGTCATCACCGCCTCGGGCCGGACGCTGCTCGGCGCCGACAACAAGGCCGGCGTGGCCGAGATCGTCGCCGCCGCCGAGTACCTGGTGCAGCATCCCGAGATCCCGCACGGCGCCATCCGCCTCGGCTTCACGCCGGACGAGGAGGTGGGCGGCGGCACGCAGTACTTCGACGTGAAGCGCTTCGGCGCCTTCTGCGCCTACACCATGGACGGCGAGGACCTCGGCGAGGTCGAGATGGAGACCTTCTCGGCCGACTCGATGATCATCACCTTCGAGGGCTTCAACACCCACCCGGGCTTCGGCAAGGGCAAGCTGATCAACTCGATCAAGATCGCGGGCGACTTCCTCTCGCGCCTGCCCAAGGACCGGCTCTCGCCCGAGACCACCGAGAAGCGCGAGGGCTTCGTGCACCCCTACGTGGTGGACGCGGCCGTCGAGAAGACCTCGATCAAGTTCCTGATCCGCGACTTCGTCACCGCCGAGCTGAAGACCAAGGAGGACTTCCTCGCCGGGCTGGCGAAGAAGACCGTGGCCGACTGGCCGGGCGCGTCGGTGACCTGGAAGATCGAGGAGTCCTACCGCAACATGAAGGAAGTGCTCGACCGGTACCCGGCGGTGGTCGAGCACGCGCGCGAGGCGGTGCGGCGCATCGGCCTCGAGCTGCACGAGGCGGCGATCCGCGGCGGCACCGACGGCTCGCGGCTCTCGTTCATGGGCCTGCCGACCCCGAACCTGTTCGCCGGCGAGCACAACTTCCACTCGCGGCTCGAGTGGGTCTCGGTCCAGGACATGGACAAGGCGGTCGAGGTCATCGTCAGCCTGGCGCAGGTCTGGGAGGAGAAGGCCTAGTCGGGCTGGCCGCACGGAATGCCCGAGGGCCGGGGGCTCGCGCCCCCGGCCCTTCGTCATGGGACGTCGGGTCACCGCGTAGCGACGGGGGCCCCCCGGGGCTGCGAGGGAATCGCTGGTACCGGCGACGGACGGTGGGCTGACGGTCGCCGGTCCCGTCCTTCGGCGCGCCGGATCCGTTGCCGTCCCCGCCCGGGTGGCGTCCCCGGCCCCCGCTCGGGTACCCTTGGCGATCGAACGGAGGCGGATACCCATGTTGCGCACGATGCTCAAGTCGAAGCTCCACCGCGTCAGCGTTACCCAGACCGAGCTGCACTACGAGGGCTCCTGCGCGGTGGACGAAGCACTGCTCGAGGCCGCGGACCTCCGCGAGTTCGAGCGGGTGGAGATCTACAACGTCAACACCGGCCAGCGCTTCGCCACCTACGTGGTGTGCGCTCCGCGCGGCTCGGGCACCATCCGCGTGATGGGAGCCGCGGCGCGCCTGGCCTCGGCCGGCGACCATCTGATCATCGCCGCCTACTGCGTGCTGCCCGAGGCCGATCTGCCGGGCTTCAAGCCGCGCATCGTGCTGGTGGACGGGAACAACCACGTCGTCCGGGTGACCTCGACCACCTCGGACGCCTCGCGCTCCTGAGCGTGGCCCCCGATCCGCGCGGCCGTGGCCGGCGCGCGCTCCGTCGCCCATGAGGTTCGCCGGCGAATTCGCCGCCCTCGGCACCGCCGTCTGCTGGGCGTTCGGTTCGAACCTCTTCGCCGCCGCCGGGCAGCGAATGGGCTCGGTCGTGCTCAACCGGCTGCGGCTCACCGTGGCCATGCTGCTGCTCGGCACCGCCCTGCTGGTCACGCACGGCTCGCCCTGGCCGACCTGGGCGACATCGGCGCAGGTGACGCTGCTGGCGCTGAGCGGCCTGGTGGGTTTCGTCTTCGGAGACCTCTATTACTTCCGGGCGCTCGTCATCCTCGGCCCGGGGCGCGCGGCGCTCATCACCTCGATGTCGCCGATCTTCACCCTGCTGATCGGCTGGCCGGTGCTGGGGGAGAAGCCCGGGCCGCTGGTGCTGCTGGGCGTGGCGCTCATCCTCGGTGGCATCACCTGGGTGCTGCTGGAGAGCGAGCGGGGCCGGCGCCCGCACGTCGAGGGCTCGGTGACCGTGGGCATCGTGGCCGGCGTGCTGGCGGCGGTGGGACAGGCCGGCGGCTACGTGCTCTCGAAGATGGCGATGCGCACCGGCATTGATCCGCTCTCGGGCACGGTGATCCGCGTGGTCGCCGCCACGGTCGGCATCTGGCTGCTGGCGGCGCTGCAGCGCGACGTCGGCCGCTCGCTCGGCGCCCTGCGCGACGGGAGGGCGGCGGCATTCATGGCGGGCGGCGCGTTCTTCGGTCCCTTCCTGGGCGTGACCCTGTCGCTGGCGGCGCTGCAGTTCGTCGAGGCCGGCGTGGCGGCGGCGATCACCTCCATCTACCCGGTGCTGACGCTGGCGCTCTCCTCGCATTTCCACCACGAGCGCTTCACCCTGCGCAACCTGTTGGGGGCGTTGGTCGCCGCGGCCGGCGTGGTGGTGCTGTTCCTGCGGTAGGGGGCGGTGACCGGCGATCTGCCCGAAGGTGGTCGTGCCGGGTGGCGTTCAGGATGATGGTGACGGCGACGATGCCCCCGGATACAATCGGCCGCGTCGTGGCCACGAGACTGGATCCCCCGCTTTGCCCGGGGCCGCATGCGAGGCTGTCCATGCAGGGCCAGTCCGGTCTCCGTCGAGCCTGCGTTGGTGGGCTCACTCTGCTGCTCGCCCTCTGTTGCCTCGGTGTTGTTCCCGCCCACGCGGGCTCCTCCGTGTCGCCGGCGCAGCCTCCGATCGTGGCGGATCACCCGCTGCAGCCCGCCGCGAGTGCCAGCGCGCTCAATTTCGCGGATGAAGGGTGGACCAAGCTCGAAGTGGGAGTGAGCTATCCGGGCGAGACCCCGGAGCGGAGCGAGATCTACGATCCGGTGCGCGATCGCATGCTGGTGTACGGCGGATGTAGCTTATGGAATCAGCCCCGCGGTGTCCTGGCGCTGTCGCTGGGTGACCATCCGACCTGGACGGAGTTCGAACCCCGCGGTACACCGACGCAGACGAGGTGCGGACACAGTGCGATCTACGATCCGGTGCGCGATCGGATGATCGTGTTTGGGGGCTACATCGGCAACACCCCCACCAACGACGTCTGGGCGTTGTCGCTGGGTGACGATCCGACCTGGACCGAGCTCGAGCCAGGCGGCATACCACCGCCGCCGAGGCGCAGACACAGTGCGATCTACGATCCAATGCGCGATCGAATGATCGTGTTCGGTGGCTGCGTCGGCGACTCCGTCTACAGCGAGACCTGGGCGCTGTCGTTGGGACCGGGGGGGGGCTGGACGAAGTTGAGTCCCTCCGGGGAACCCCCGTCGGCCCGGTCTGCGCACAATGCCGTCTATGATCCGGTGCGTGATCGCATGGTCGTGCTCGGTGGGTGGGCTGGCGACGGCTGGTACCCCGATGCCTGGGCGTTGTCTTTGGGTGACACGCTCGTCTGGACGAAGCTGAATCCCACGGGGACGGCACCTGACCGGATTCCGGAACATAGCGTGATCTACGACCCAGCAGGCGACAGGGTCATCGTATGCAGTTGTGACGTCGCAGAAGAAGAGGTTGGAGAAGATGATCTGGGGCCGCGCATCTGGGCGTTGTCCTTGACGGATCCACCCGCCTGGGCCGAGCCGCATCCCCCGGGGCCGTCGCCGGGGCCGCGCTCCGAGAAGGGCACGATCTACGATGCGACCCGCGGCCGGCTCGTCATATACGGCGGAGTCGGATCCTCGGCGAGCAATCTCTTCGATGATGCGTGGGCATTGTCCCTCTCCGACCCGCCGATCTGGACCGCGCTCTCGCCGGACGGCCTGAGGCCGGCCGGTCGTTGTGGACACACGGCGATTTCCACCGAGCACTCTCAGATGTTCGTGTTTGGAGGAGGAGGCACCGCGGGTCTGTTCAACGACGTCTGGATG
>CAYNPF010000003.1:0-34629 GCA_964398895.1 uncultured bacterium | reverse complement strand
GGTCGGCGCTCTGCTCGAGCAGGCGAGCGGCCGATCCGATATCGAGATGGTGACGATCGGCCTGCCCGATCTCGGCTTCACCGCCACGGCGCGGATCGCTCCGGCGATCGAGGCGCTCGCTCCCGAGGTGATCCTGTCGGTCGCCGCGTTTCCCCTGGCCGCCGCGGCGGGCGAGGTCGTCCCCGGTGGTGCGGTCGCCGCGCCTTCGTTCGAACTCACTGCGCCCGCGCCGGCCGGCGGAGCCACGCTGGTCCCCGCCACGCTGGCGCTGTCCACGCCCTTCGTGGGCGGCGTGACCTATCGTCCGCGGCACTACCGCTCGGGTCCGCCGGTGATGCCGATCACCACCCAGATCCACGCCGGCTTCTTCGACCCCACCGACGACCTCGACGCGGGTTTCGATTGCGGCTTCCGCATGGGTCCGCAGGTGGACCCGCACGTCCAGTTCGGCGTGGCCATGGACTGGTGGCACCGCGCCGAGGAGGACGAGGTGGCGATCGGCAGCTACGACGGGCCCGGCGGCACGGTCGAGGAGCGCCTGCTGCTGTCCAAGTCCACGCTCGACCTGGTGCCGCTGCTGGCCTTCGTGCAGGTGGGCGGTGACGAGAACATGTCGGTGATCCCGTACGCCGGCGTCGGCGTCGGCTACGAGTGGTTGTTCATGACCGCCGACGACTACTACTACGGCGAGTCGTACGACGAGACCTTCGGCGGCTTCGGCTGGCAGGCCTGGGGCGGCGTCGCCATCCCGTTGAGCGGCCGCACGCGGCTGACCGGCGAGGTCTTCTACAACGGCTGCGAGGCCGGCAGCGACATGGACGTCTACCTCGACGAGTACGGTCCGGTCACCGTGCGCGACATCGTCAAGCTGAACGGCGTCGGCGCGCGCTTCGGCCTGGCCTGGGGCTTCTAGCCGCCCCTCGCCGTCCCGGGTCGTTCGGGCGCCGTCGCGGGTCTTGCCTCTCCGCGCGGCGCCCGATAGTCTCGCCGCACCATGCCGCGCAAGTCGCCGCGTTCCCGCCGTCGCCCGCCCGAGCCGCGCCTGCCGGAGAAGGCGCGCCCGCGCACCACGCCCGGGCGCAAGCCGGCCGGCCGCCGCTCCGCGCCCGACCGGGTCGCCGAGCGCGTGCCCCGGGTGGCGCACGCGCGGCGCGGCGCCGGTGCCGCCGGCGAGCGGCGCTCCGCCGTGGCGGCGCGTGCGGCCGCGGTCGCCGCGATCCTCGAGCGGCTCTACCCGGACGCGCGCACGCCGCTCACGCACGCGAACGCGCTGCAGCTCCTGGTGGCGACCATCCTCTCGGCCCAGTGCACCGACGCGCGCGTGAACCTCGTCACCCCCGGGCTGTTCGCCCGCTTCCCCGACGCCGCCGCGCTGGCCGGCGCCGATCGCGCCGAGCTGGAGGAGCTCATCCGCTCCACCGGCTTCTACCGCAACAAGGCGAAGGCCATCCAGGGCTGCTGTGCGGCGATCGTCGCGCGGCACGGCGGCGAGGTGCCGCGCGACCTCGAGGCCCTGGTCGAGCTGCCCGGCGTCGGGCGCAAGACCGCCAACGTGGTGCGAGGGAGCGCCTACGGCCTGCCCGGCATCGTCGTGGACACGCACGTGCAGCGCCTCGCCCACCGCCTCGGCTTCACCGTGGAACGCGACCCGGTGAAGATCGAGTTCGCGCTGCAGCCGCTGCTGCCCGAGCCGCGGTGGTCGGCCTTCTCGCTGTGGCTCATCTTCCACGGCCGCCGCGTCTGCGTGGCGCGGAAGCCGCGTTGCTCGATCTGTCCGCTCTCACCCCACTGTCCGCGCCTCGGCGTCACCTCCGCCGCGTGACGTCCCGGCGGCGCGGCCCGGAGATTCCCACGATGCGTCGTCTGCCCGCCGCCCTCGCGCTCGTCGTCGCCGTGTCCGCCGGATCGTCGCCGGCCGCCGCCGCGCCGTCTCTGCCGGCTCCGCTCTACGGCCACGAGGGCGCCGCCACCACCGACGACGCCGGCGCGCTGTTCGCGAACCCCGCCGGCGTCGGCCAGCGCTACCCGGCCGAGCTGCTGGGCTCGTGGACCGGCGTCGAGAACGGTCCCGACTTCACGCGCTGGGCGGCGACGCTGGGTGGACTCGGACTGTCCTACGAGCGCGACGGCGATCTCGCGCACGCCACCGGCCTCGCGCTGGCGTCGGGGAGCGAGCGCGTGCGTCTGGGCTGGAGCGTGACGCGGCGGGTGGACGACATCGCCCACCGGGCCGTCACCGACCAGCGACTCGGCGTGCTCGCCCATCCGGCGCCGTGGCTGGCCACCGCGGCGGTGGCCGATCATCTGTTCGAGCCCACGCTGGCCGGCGTGCGTTGCGAGCGCACGTGGACACTGGCGGCGGGAGTGCGTCCGCTGGCGCTCGATCCGGCGCGGGCGCACGGCTGGGGTACGCGGCTGACGCTGGGCGCCGACCTGGCGCTGGCCGAGGGGGTGACGCGCGAGGCGGCGCGCGTGCGCGTGGGCGGCGAGCTCGAGGTGCTGCCGGGCGTGCTGGTGCGCGGGGCGCTGGCCGATCACGGCGGTGTCTTCCTCGGACTCACGCTGCGCGGCGTCGACCACACGGTGGCGGGCCTGCGCGGCTCGGGCACGCCGCACGGTTCGTCGGGGGCGACCGTGGCGCTGCACTCCGGCGAGGAGCGCACGCTGCTGGCCAGCCGCGCCCAGGCGCGGGTGGCGCTGCTGCCGGTGGCGGGTGCGCTCGGCGACGACGCCCTGGCCGGCGTCTCGGTCTTCGGCGCCACCGACTTCGTCCCGGCGAAGCCGCTGCACGAGCAGCTCGAGCGCGCGCTCGAGGATCCGCTCACCCGCGGCGTCCTGCTCGACATCCGCGGCGTCGGCAACCTGGCGCAGATCGAGGAGCTGCGGCCGCGGATCGAGCGGCTGCGCCGCGCCGGCAAGCCGGTGGTGGCCTTCCTCGAGTACGGCGCGGCGCGGCCCGACCTCTACCTGGCCGCCGCCTGCGATCGCATCGTCATGGCCCCCGAGGCCGTTCCGCAGGGCCTTGGCCTCTACACCGAACGACGCTCCTACCGCGGCCTGCTCGCCGGCCTCGGGATCCGCGTGGATCGCACGGCGTACGGGAAGTACAAGTCCGCCTACCGCGGCTTCAGCGTGGACTCGACCCCACCCGCCGACCGCGAGGCGATCGAGCGCAACCTCGAGGTGAGCCAGGACCTGTTCGTGGACGCGCTGTGCGCCGATCGGCGGCTGGAGCGCGACCGCGTGCTCGGCTTCCTCGACGGCCGGCCGTGGCGGGCCGAGGACCTGGCCGCCGCCGGCCTGGTGGACTCCACCGGCTACCGCGAGGACGCGATGGCCCTGCTCGGCCGCCTGTGCGGCCTGGGCGACGAGCCGCACACCGCACGGCTGCCCCGCTGCCCGGCGGCGCGGCGCGAGTGGATGCTGCCCTCGCCGGTGGCGATCGTCTACGCCGCGGGCGGCATCGAGACCGGGCGCAGCGGTGGCGACCTGCTGATCGGTCCCTCGCTCGGCTCGACGACGCTGATCGAGCAGCTCGAGCGCGCCTTCCGGCGCAGCGAGGTCAAGGCGGTGGTGCTGCGGGTCGAGAGCCCCGGCGGCTCGGCGCTGGCCTCCGACCTCATCCACCACGCCACGCTGCGGCTCAAGCGCGAGACCGGCAAGCCGTTCGTGGTCTCGATGGGCGGCGTGGCCGGCAGCGGCGGCTACTACATCGCCGCCGGGGCCGACCGCATCTACGCCGATCGTTTCACCCGCACCGGCTCGATCGGCGTGGTCACGATCAAGCCCTCGCTCGAGGGCTTCTGGCGGCAGCACGGTGTGCGCCAGGAGGACTTCGGCCGCGGCGATTGGATGCGCGGCTGGTCGTTCCACCACGACTGGACGCCGGCCGAGCAGGCGGCGGCCGACTCGGCCACGCTGCGCTTCTACCACCGCTTCGTCGCGCTGGTCGCCGCCGACCGCGGCCTGTCCCCGGACGCGGTGGACGCGGTGGCGCAGGGGCGCGTGTGGATGGGCGAGGACGCGCGGGAGCGGAAGCTGGTGGACGAGATCGGCGGACTCGAGTCGGCGCTGGCCGAGGCGCGGCGCCGCGCCGGCGTGCCGGCGGGGGAGCGGATCCGCCCGCTCGAGTTCCGCCGGCCGCCCGGCGGGCTGATCGAGCGCGCCGTCGGCGCCCTGGTGCGCGAAGCGTGGACGCAGAGCGCGCGCCTGCCGGAGCCGGGAACCCCGCTCTACTGGATGGATGCCGACGCGGAGCCCTGAGGCGGCCGCCCGCGTCGCGCGGTCGTCTCAGGGCGCGTCGCCGGCCAGGGCGGCGCGCAGCCGCTGCGCCCACGGTCCCGACGGATCGGCGACGAGGTACGCGCGCGCGGCCGCCGTCGCCTCGGCGGTGCGGCCCAGCTCGAGCAGCAGCAGCGCGCGGTCGTAGAGCGCGACCGCGTAGGCCGGGTCGTCGCGGTCCACCGCCACGAACTGCGCCAGGGCCTCGAGGCGCTGACCGCGCGCCCGCAGCCCGTCGCGCTGGATGGCGGCCTGCAGCGCCAGCGCCACGCCCAGGCCCAGCCGGGCCTCGGGCGCGTCGGCGCCGTGCTCGGTCACCGCGCGGTAGCGTCGCTCGGCCTCCGCGTGGCGCCGGCGCGCGAGATCGAGGTGGGCGAGGGCCACCTCGAGGCGCGGATCGCCGCGCCGCCGCTCGGCGGCGGCGCGCAGCACGGCATCCGCCTCCTCGACGAGTCGGGTCTCGGCGGCGCCGAAGCGGGCATCCGGCGGCGCCTCGCCGGTCAGCGCCGAGCGGAAGCGCAGGTCCCCGGACCGCATCGGCACGCGGCCCTGCAGCGTCGCGGCCAGCGCGCGGACTCCGGCGTCGGCGGGCAGGCCGGCGACCCGCCGTGGCGGCACCATCACCCAGATCACCGCGAGGACGGTGAGGGAGAGGATGAGTACGACGAAGCCGACGAGGCCGAGCCAGCGCCACTGCAGGCGGCGCTCGATCTCGGCGACCGGATGGACGGCCGGGGCGGTCATGACGGAGGAGCAGCCTAGCCCGGGCTATTCATGAACCGCAAGCCGAGGATGTGGGATGGCCGCAGAGGACAAGGAGTACGGCGTGGCCGCGACGCAGTCGGGGTCTGGCACCCCGTCGAGGAGCGGCCACGTCGCACGACGCCGTCATCTGCGGCCAGACCGCGTCCGCAGGCGCGGGCTCATGAATAGTCCGGGCTGGTGGGTTCGTCCGGGCGGGCAATCGCCCGGGGTCCGCGTCCCTGGAGCTTTGCCCGTCGGCGTGGCTTCCTGCTAACGTGGGCCACCGGTCCGCCACGCACGACACCCCGCCGAGTCGGGACCGGGCATCGTCACGGATAGGGAGTCCGCTGCGCATGGCCGTCATCCGCTTCCTCCAGATCTCCGATCTGCACCTCGGCCGCCCCTTCGGTTGGCTGCCGCCGGACCGCCGCGCCGACCGGCGCAGCGACCAGCGGCGCGCCCTCGACCTGGCCGTGCGTCAGGCCATCGAGCGCGGGGTCCACGCCATCCTGGTGCCCGGCGATCTGTTCGACCTCGACTACGTGGACGCCGAGACCCTGGCCTTCGCCGTGCATGCCTTCGGCGTCACCGGTTGTCCGCCGGTCTTCATCGCCCCCGGCAACCACGACCCGTGGTCACCGTCGAGCGCCAACTGGGACCGGGTGCTGCTCAAGGCGCGCGGTTTCGCCTGGCCGCCGCACGTGTGCATCTTCAACTCGCCGTCCTGGACGCCGGTGTCGCTCTCGGGCGTGGACGACGTGACCGTCTGGGGCCGCTGCTCGATCCAGGGCGTGGCCTCGGCGGTGCGGCCGCTGGCCGCCGAGTCGCTCGCGCCGCTGACCGCGATCGCGGGCAGCGGCATCAACGTCGCCGTCTTCCACGGCTCGCGCGAGGGCTTCCTGCCGCCGGGCGAGGACCCGGTGGCGCCGTTCTCCGACGCCGAGGTGCTGGCCTCGCCGTTCGACTACCTCGCGGTGGGCCACGTGCACGTGCCGCACCAGCTCGAGGAGCCGGGCGGCGGTCCGCGGCTGGCGAACGCCGGGGGGGCGATCGCCCTGGACGTGAGCGAGACCGGCCGGCACGGCGCGCTCGAGGTGCGGCTGACCACCGATCCGGCGACGGCCGCCGCGGGTCCCCGGCCTCGGATCGAGACCGAGTTCGTCGAGCTCGACCGCCGCCGGGTCTACGAGCTGACCGTGGACGTGACCGGCGCGACCGCGCCCGAGCAGGTGGACCGCCGCATCCTGCGCGCGCTCGACCAGGCCGGGGCCGGCGATCCCGACATCCTCTCCGTGCGCCTGACCGGGCGGCTGCTGCGCGGCGTCCGCTACGCGGCGCCGGGTCCCGAGCTGCGGCCGCGCGCCTTCCACGTGCGCCTCGACGCCCGCGCCGTGCGTCCCGACTACGATCTCGCCGCGCTGCGCGCCGGCGACGCGGTGACCACCGAGGACCGCTTCGCCCGTGCCCTGCTCGAGCGGATGGACGCCGAGACCGACCCGGCCCGCCGCGCCGATCTCGAGGCGGCGCTGTTCTACGGGCTCGACGCCTTCCGCCTGCACGAGGTGGTGCCGGCCTACGAGGAGCTGGGCTCGTGAGGATCGCGCGCCTCAAGGTGGACGGCTTCGGGCCGTTGCGCGGCGAGTACCGCTTCAGCCCCGGCCGCATCACGCTGGTGGTGGACCGCAACGAGACCGGCAAGTCGAGCCTGCTGGCGGCCATCGTCGCCGCGCTCTACGGGCTCGAGGGCGACCGCCGCAGCCACAAGGTGCTCACCCCGCTCGAGCGCTGGCGCCCGTGGGACGGCGGCAGCTACCGCGTCGAGCTGGACCTGCAGGCCGACGGCGAGACCTACACGGTCAAGCGCGACTTCGAGCGCGGCACCGTCGAGGTGTGGAACGAGCGTGGGCTCGAGGTCACGGCCGCCTTCCGCGAGGGGCGCGACGAGTTCCCGGTGGGCAAGAAGCTGCTCGGGCTCGACGCCGTCGAGTTCGAGAAGTGCGCGCTGGTGCGGCAGGGCGAGCTCGACCTGGTCGTCCCGGGCGACGAGCGGGCGCGCCGGGCCGGCACCCTGCAGGCGCGGCTGGAGAGCGCCGCCGACACGCGCGGCGGCGACACCAGCTCCGCCGAGGCGGTGCAGGTGCTGCAGACGGCGTTGCGCCGCTACACCACCGACGAGGTCACGTTCACCGGCACGGTCGAGAACGCGATCTCCCGTCTCGAGCTCAAGCGCGAGACGCTGGCGACCGACCTGGCGACGCTGGCGCACGACCGGCAGCAGGCGGCCGAGCCGCTGGCCCGGCTCGCCGAGCTGGGCGCCGAGGAGCAGGCGGCGCGCGACGCCATCGCCGCGCTCGAGGCCGAGCGGCGCGCGATGAACGCCACGGAGCTGCGGCGCCGGCTGAACGAGTGCCGCGCGGCGAGCGCGGCGCTGGCGGAGCTGCGGGCGGAGGCCGAGACGCTGGCGCCGTACGCGCGGCTGTCGGCGGGCGCCGAGGCGGAGCTGCGCGAGACGCTGGCCCAGCTCGAGGCGGCCGGGCGCAACCTCGAGACGCGCGAGGCCCGCCGCCACGACGAACAGACCCGCCGCCGCGGCGAGATCGAAGCGACGCTCTCCGGCCTCGCCGCTTACGCCGACTGCGACGGTGACGACGCGGACCGGCTGGTGGCGTTGGCCGCGGAGCTGCGCCGGCTGGCGGCGGAGCTGGAGCAGGCCGAGGCCACGCTGGCCGACCTGCGCCGCACCCTGGGCGAGCGCGGCTTCGAGCCGGCGCGCGTGGAGGAGCTGGGCCGGCGCTTCGGCGAACTCGACGCGGAGCGCGAGGGCCTGCTGGCCGGGCAGTCGGCGCTGGCGCTGACCTTCCAGACGCAGATCGCCGAGCTGGAGCAGGTGCGCACCGCGAACACCGAGAACCTGCGACAGGTGGACGCCGTGCGCGCCGTGCGCAAGCTGCCCGGCTGGTTCCTCGCCGCGCTGGGGGTGGCCGGCGCGATCGCCGGCGGCGTGGTGCTGGGGTTGCAGGGCGACCTGATGATCGGCGCCGGGCTGTTGATCGGCGGCATGGTGCTCGGCCTGCTCGGCATCGGCCTGGCGGCGCTGGGCGAGGGGGCGCGGCGCGGCGACCGCGAACACGCGCTGAGGCAGCTCAGCGAGGCGAACCGGCAGCTCAACACGCTGCGCACGCAGCGGGCCGAGAGCGAGCTGGGGCTCGAGGAGCTGGCCCGGACCATGGGCTACCGCGGCGCCGTGGACCTGATGCGCGACTGGAACGAGTACCGCCGCCTGCAGGACGAGTCGGCGCCGGTCGAGCGCGCGCAGGAGCAGCTCGGGCAGCTCGCCGCCCGGCGCGACGCGGTGCTCGAGGACGTGCGCGGTTGGCTGGAGCGGGCCGGCGGCGGACCGCCGGAGCCCGCGTACCTCGAGACCGTGGCCGCCGGCATCCGCCACCGCCTCGTCCTGCGCCGGAGCCTGGAGGAGCTGGAGCAGAGCTGGTCGTGGGTGGACGAGGAGAAGCGCCGCGACGAGGCGGCGGTGGCGGCGCTGGAGGAGCGGGCGGCCGGCATCCTCGCCCAGGCCGGACTGACCCGCGACCCGGCGCGCCCCTGGGCCGATCAGGTGCGCGAGCTGGCCGAGCGGACGCGGGCGCGCGCGCGGCTGACGCTGCTCACCGACGAGCTGATCCCGCAGGCCGAGCGCCGGCTGCCGCCGGCGGCCGAGGTGGCCGATCTCGAGGCGCAGCTCGCGGCGCTGGCGGCCGAGACGGGCACCGCCCCCGCCGAGCGACCGGTCCCGGCGATGCCGCGGCCGCTGCTCGAGCTGGACCGCGAGGTGCGCCACCAGCGCGAGCTGATCGAGCTGGTGCAGCGCAAGCGCGGCGACCTGCGCCAGCAGGTGGACGAGGTCGTGCGGCGCGCGGCGGCGCAGGAGCCCGAGCTGCTGGCCGAGCAGGAACGCATCGAGCGGGCGCTGGAGCGGGCGCGGCGCTTCAAGCGCAGCATCGAGCTGGCGGTGGTCACGATCCAGGAGGTGGCGCTCGAGACCCACAAGCGCTGGGCCGATTTCCTCACCCGGCGCGTGGGCGAGCTGCTGAGCGCCATGGGCTCGCAGCTCGAGCAGGTGCGCTTCGGTGACGATCTCGACTTCTCGATCGGGCTGCCGGGCGGCCAGCGGGTGGCGCGGGGCAAGGCGCTGCTCCAGCTCTCGGCCGGCGCGCGCGACCAGCTCCACCTGGCGGTGCGGCTGGGGCTGAGCGAGTTCCTGTCGAAGCCCGGCGACACGCTGCCGCTGCTGTGCGACGACGTCTTCGCCAACAGCGACGACGAGCGCGCGCGCGCCGGCATGCGCACGCTCATCGAACAGCTCGGGCGCGACCACCAGGTCATCGTCATGACCTGTCATCGCCACCGCCACGAGCACCTGGCCTCGCTCGATCCCGACGTGTGGGCGGCGGGCGTGCAGTGGCTGGAAGTGCACTCGGCGGAGGCGCCCGCGCGGTAGGAGCGCCCGTGCGCGGGTATGGACGCGCCCGCGCGGAGCGGGGTAGGCTGGTCGCGGTCGCGGGAATCCTCTCGCTTCCCTACCCGGAGCCCCTCATGCGCACGACCCGCCGGATCGTCCCGGGCCTCATCGCCTCCGCCGCCCTCCTCCTCGTCCTGCCGTCCCCCGCCGCCGCCCAGGGCACGGCCCGCGGTCTGGACATTGACGGCTCGGCCATCTCCTCGGGGATGGGCGGCGCCAGCGCCGCGGTCTTCTGGAGCGCCGAGCCCAACATCTGGGCCAACCCGGCGCTGCTCGGCTACTACCGGGGCGTGCGCTACCAACAGGCCTGGAGCCAACTCGTGCCCGGGCTGGCCAGCGACGTGTTCCTCGAATCCAATCGCGTCACGCTGGGCGCCTGCGGCGTGGGCATCATGGGGGGACACGGCCAGCTCGACTACGGCAAGAGCATCGAGGTGGGCGAGGGTGGGGAGGTCATCGGGGTCTATCACAGCTACGAGAAGGTCCGTCTCGAAGCCGTGGGGGTGAGCCTGGCCGGCCTGGCGGACGGACTGGCGCCCGGCTCGCGACTGGCGGGCCTCGGGCGCAACTTCGACCTGGCATTCGGGATCGCCCGCAAGTCGGTGGAGATGGGCTTCACAGGATTCCCCATTGACGCCTCGGGTCCCTGCTACGACGTCGGGCTGCTGGCGCGCGCCGGGTACGACTTTGGCGGGCCGGTGTCGGGGTTCCTCCCGGTCCGCATGGACGCCGCCTTCGGCGCCGCAGTGCTCAACGCCAACGACGTCACCTTCCGCTTCCTGGAGGAGGTCCCGCCCTCGCGCCTGCGGAACCTCGGCGGCTCGCTGCGTCTCGCCGTCGGCCGCCCGGCCGGCTGGGGCGGGTTGCTGCGCGGACTCGATCCCCTGGTCTCGCTCGGCGGGGCCTGGGATGCCGAGCACGTGCAGGCGGGGGATGACGAGGACGCGGGCTACGACGTCACGCACGTCGGTGCCGAGATCACCCTGCTGAACGTGCTCTCGGCGCGCGTCGGCCACGTGACCGATCGCGAGGGCGGCATCGAGGACCTCGCCTGGGGTGTGGGCGTCGGCCTGCCGATCGCCGGCGTGGCCGGCATCCGCTTCGACTACGCCGAGTACCCGCAGGCCGCCGATCTGCCGCGGGTCATCCGGCACACCGCCTCGGTGTACGCCGACCCGCTCGCCCTCTGGCGGATGACGCGTTAGCGGCGAGCCGGGGCGCGCGAACGGCCCGGTCCCGGGAGGTCGGGGACCGGGCCGTCGTGCGTTCCCGCGTCAGCTCCGGCCGCGTGGCCAGATGATCGCGCCGCCCGCCAGCAGCGCCAGGCCGATCGAGGCCGCCACGACGCCGATCGTCCAGTCCGGATCGGTCCACGCGTCGAGCAGGTAGCCGACGAGCGCGAGTGCGGTGCCGCCCGCCAGCAGGGCGAAGCCCCACACCATCAGGCCCTGCGCGCGGTAGCGATCGTACCCGGCGGCATCGGTGCCGAGGCCGCCGAGACGGCTGAGCGCGGGCAGCCGCGCCGGGTCGGTCCCGTGCGCCAGCAGGGCGACGCGCTCGCGCATCGCCGCCTCGAGCAGGCGATGCGCACTGATGGCGCGGATCACGCTGGCCAGGAGCCATCCCGTCACCAACACCACCGGGATGGCGAGGACCATCATGGACCCGGGCCAGTCCCCTTCGAAGCAGCACATGGCGCGCCCCTAGTTCCCGTTGCGCGGACGCACCAGCAGCGCGCTGATCAGCAGCGCCACGCCGATGGCGCCGGGGATGAGGCCGACCGACCACACGTTGGCCTCGTCGGCGATGAAGTACAGCATCACGCTCAGCGACAGGCCGACCGCCAGGGTGACGAGTCCGCCGATCATCAGTCCCTGCGCGCGGCGCCGCGCCGAGTCCGCGGGGGAGAGCAGCGGGGTGTCCTCGGTGATCTCCTGGATCGGCAGCGGCGGGAGCTTGGTGGGATCGAGGCCGCGCTCGATCATGGCGATACGCTCGCGCTGCGCCAGCTCGATGATGCGGTGCCGGCTGATGGTCCGCACGATCCCGGCGGTGATGCCGCCGACGATGGCGATGATGGGGATGGCGAAGACGAGGATCGGGGCGACGACGTCGGGTCCGATGTCTCCGATCAGCATGGTCGTGGGACCTCCCTTCTGGTCTATAGTGGGCCGGCCGGGCGGGCTGGCCGGTCTGCGCTGCTTCAACCACTTGGACGGGGCCTCCCGGTGGGCGGGTTTCAGGGCCTGGCGGAGGACCCCGGGGGACGCGGAGCTTGAAACCGGACGAGCCGCAGGACCGGTCCAAGGGCGTGATGGACCCCGAGTCGCGGGACGCCCGGGAGGCGCGCATCCGCTCCCTGCTCGAGCGCTCGCGGGGCGGGGACCAGTCCGCGTTCCGCGAGCTGGTCGTGTTGCACCAGGACCGGGCCTACGCGCTCGCCCTGCGCATCACGCGCTCGCCCGCCGACGCGGAGGAGGTCGCCCAGGACGCGTTCCTGCGCGCATGGCTGGCGCTGGCGCGCTTCCGCGGCGACTCGAGCTTCGGCACCTGGCTGCACCGCATCGTGGCCCGTCGGGCCCTCGACCGGCTCGACCAGATGCGCTCGCGGCGCGGGCGCGAGGTGGGGGGCGAGGAGGCCGCGGCCCGGGCCGAGGCGGCCGCGGCGCCGCCGGGCGCGGAGGACCACGAGACCGCGAGCCGGGCCCGGCGGCTCGAGCGGATGGTGGCCGCGCTGCCGGTGGCCCAGCGGATGGCGGTGACGCTGTACTACTACGAGGATCGGTCCGTGGAGCAGGTGGCGGCGATCATGGGCATGCCGGAGAACACGGTGAAGACGCACCTGTCGCGGGCGCGGGCCGCCCTGCGCGGGGCCTGGGGGGAGGACGCGTGAACGACTGCGCCGGCTTCGCGCGCTGGCTCGACGACGGCATGCCCGCGGACGGGGCCGCCGCCCACGCGGCACACGCCGCCGCCTGCGCCCGGTGCGCCGCGGCGCTGGCGGACGCGCGCGCGCTCGATCGGGCGCTGGAGCGCGCGCTGGTCGCCGCTCCGGCGGACTTCGCCGATCGGGTCATGGCCGGCGTGGCGCGGACCGGTCGCCGGCAGGCCGCGACCTGGGTGGTGAGCGACGTGCTGCCCTGGTGGGTGCGCGCGCTGGCCGATCCCGCCGCGGTCCTGGCCGCCGCCCTCGCCGCCCTCGTGCTCTGGCAGTACCCGCTGCTGTCGCGCGTGGCTCCGGTGGCCTGGCGGGTGCTGTCGGGCTCGGCGCTGGGGGGCGTCCTGCGCCTGCCCGGGCCGCCCGCGAGTTGGCCGGGCCTGGCGGTCTTCGCCGATCCCTACGTGCTGGGCGGACTGGGCCTGGCCGGGCTGCCCGTCGCCTGGTGGGCGGGCCTGGCCATCTACCGCTGGAGCAGCGGCCCGGCGCCGGAGCCGCGCCTGCGCGCGGGCGCTCCCGTCCGGCACTGATGCTCGCCGGCGGCGGCGACCTTGCGCCGCGCTGACAGCTTCCCGGTCCCCGTCTGGTAGGCTCTCCGTCCCCGCGATGGCGGGAGCGGTCGCGCGAGCACGGGCCCCGGACACCGGGAGGAGCGATGAGCAGGACCTGCGGACGTTGGCGGATGGGGATGACGCTGGCTGCGGCCCTGGCGGTGGCGTGGTCGGCGCCGGCACGGGCCCAGTCGGCCGCCGAGGTGGTCCACGTCCGCTGCGAACCCGTGCAGGTGGCCGCGGGCTCGAGCGTGTCGGTCCCGGTGGTCCTCGAGATCGCGCCCGGCTGGCACGTCAACGCCAATCCGCCCGCCCCCGACTACCTCATCCCCACGGTGGTGAAGCTCGAGGGCGCGGCCGGGCTGACGGCGCGCGGGGTGAGCTACCCGGAGGCGCGCCGGGTGAAGCTGGGATTCGACGAGCACCCGCTCTCGGTCTACGACGGGACGGTGACCGCCACCGTCACCCTGGCCGCGGCCCGCGACGCGCGCGACGGCGCGCACACGCTGCGCGGCACGGTGCGCTACCAGTCGTGCAACGACGAGGTCTGCCTGGCGCCGGCGAGCCTGTCCTTCCGCGTCGAGGTCACGGTGACGGGCGGTGCCGCCGCCTCGGCGGCCGCGCCGAATCCGCCGCCGGCCGACACCGCGGTGACGCGCGCGCCGGCCGCGGCCGCGCCGGTCGAATCGCCGGCCCCCGCGCCGGCCGGCGAGCCGGCGGCGCCGGCGCACGCCGAGGCCGGGCGCCTCGCCGGCGCGCTCGAGCGCGGCGGGCTGTGGTGGTTCCTCGTGCTCTTCCTCGGTGGCCTGGCGCTGAACCTGACGCCCTGCGTGTTCCCGATGATCGGCGTGACCGTCTCGGTCTTCGGCGCCCGCAAGCGCGAGCGGGCGGGCAAGACCCTGCTCCACGCCGTCGCCTACGTGCTGGGGATCGCCGTCACCTACTCGGTGCTGGGCGTGATCGCGGCGCTCACCGGCGGCCTGTTCGGCGCCGCGCTGCAGAGCGCGTGGGTGAGCGTCGGCCTCGGTGTGCTGTTCGTCGTGCTGTCGTTGTCCATGTTCGGCCTCTACGAGATGCAGCCGCCGGCCTGGGTGCTGCAGCGCCTCGGCGGCGCCGACGCCACCTCGCTGGCCGGCATCTTCCTCTCCGGCCTGGCGGTGGGGATCATCGCCGCGCCCTGCGTCGGGCCCTTCGTGGTCGCGGTGCTGGCGCTGCTGGCGCAGCGCGGTGACGCGCTGTTTGGCTTCCAGACCATGTTCGTGCTGTCGCTGGGCCTCGGGCTGCCCTACCTGTTCCTGGCGCTGTTCTCCAACCTGATCCAGAGCCTGCCGCGCTCCGGCGACTGGATGCTGTGGGTGAAGAAGCTGTTCGGCATCCTGCTGGCCGCCATCGGCGTCTACTACGCGCTGGTCGGGCTGGCCCCGGCGCTGGCGCCGTGGGTGCTGCCGGCGGCGCTGCTGCTGGGCGGGGTCTACCTCGGCTTCGTGGACCGGCACGGCGCGGCGAAGCCGGGCTTCCGCTGGTTCAAGCGGGCGCTGGGGACGGCGGCGCTGCTGGCCGCCGTGCCGGTGGTGCTGGCGCTGCACGCCGAGGGCATCCGCTTCGCGCCCTACGACGAGGCGGCGGTCCGCGCGGCGCTGGCGGCGAACCGGCCGGTGATGCTCGACTTCTCCGCCGCGTGGTGCCTGCCCTGCCACGAGCTGGAGCGTTCGACCTTCAGCGATCCCCGCGTGATCGCCCGCTCGCGCGACTTCGCCGTCTTCCGCGTGGACCTGACGCGCTACGACTCGCCCGCCTCGCGTTCGCTGCGCGACCGCTACCACGTCACCGGCGTGCCCGAGATCCTCTTCTTCAACCGGGCCGGCGAAGTGCGCGCGGCGCGCGTCGTCGGCTTCCTGCCGCCGGGACCGTTCCTGGAGCGGATGGAGACCGCGGCGGCGCGCTGATTGCCCGCCGGGCGGTGGGTGGAGACACCACGGGCGCCGGTCGCGAGACCGGCGCCCGTCGTCGTCGCGTCCCGCGACTCAGCGGCCGAAGGAGAATCCGCCGACCACCTTGAGATCGGGCAGGTCGCCGATGCCGACGCGCATCTCGGTGAACCAGTGCTGCCCGCCGCGCGTGGGCACGCGGAAGCCGATCACCGCGTTCAGTCCGGCGTCGTTGTCGGTGTCGTCGTGCACGCCCGGCTTCTCGTCGTGGCTGACGGAGATCAGCCCCAGCCCGCCGCCCACGTAGGGGCTCCAGTCCGAGCCGGAGAGGCGCATGCGGTAGAGGGCGTCGAGGTTGAAGGCGATGGTGGTCACGTCGTCGCCCAGGCCGATCTCGAGGCTCGGATCGAAGGTCCAGTCGGGGGCGAGCCCGCGGAAGGAGAGCTGGCCGCCGAAGACGAACTGGTCGGGGTCGAGGCTGATGCCCGCGCGCACGCCGGGGTCCATGGCGACGGTGGAGGCGGCCAGCGCGAGCGCGGGCAGCAGCAGCAGGGCCAGGACCGCGGCCCACAGGGACTTCCTGGTCATCTCGTTCCTCCTGGCGTCGGGGAGCAGGGTGGATCGCGCTCGCAGCATAGGCGCGGCCCGCGCGTCGCCGCAAACCCCGTCAAGCCCGTGACAAGCGGAACCGCGTCCGTCGCCGGTGCGCGTCGTCGGCGCCCCGTCGCGCCCGCCCGTCGCCGGCGTCTCGCCCGCCCGCGGCGCAGGGGCTATGCTGCGCGGACTCGCGTCGGTCCACGAATTCCACGGAGGGTCTCATGCGCCGTCCCGTCCGCCGTCCGCTCCGCGGCGCCCTCGCGCTCGTCGCGCTGGTGCTGCCGTTCCTGTCCGCCGTCCCCGCCGCGCGCGCGGCGATGGACCCCGACGCCGGCCCGGTGGTCGAGCGCTACGTCCGGGCGATGGGCGGTCCGGCCTTCCTCGAGCTGCACAGCCTGCACACCCGCGCGACGCTGCGGGCCTTCGGCATGACCGGCCAGCTCGAATCGTGGACGGTGCGTCCCGACCGCTCGCTCTCTCGCTTCCAGATCGGGCCGATGAAGATGAGCACCGGCTACGACGGCACCACCGGCTGGCGCGCCGACGGGGGCGGCAAGGTCCTGCGCCTCGACGGCAGGGACCTCGACGAGATGAAGGGCGGACTGTGGATCGAGTCCGGCGGCTGGCTGCTGCCCGACCAGGGCGGCGGCCGGGTGATCTGGGTCGGCGAGGAGGCGGATTCCGCCGGGCGCTACGCCGTGCTCGACCTGGCGCCGCCGGTGGGGCGCGCCCGGCGCCTGTACTTCGATCGCGGCTCGGGACTGCTGATGAAGGAGGTCGCGAAGAACGACCAGCAGACCGTGATCAACCGGCTCTCCGACTACCGCACGGTCGCGGGCACGAAGCTCGCGTACTGCACGACCACCGAGATCGTCGGCCAGCCGATGAACACCATCCAGGTGACCCTCGACTCCGTGTGGGTCGGCGAGGAGATCGCCGCCGCCACCTTCCGCGCGCCGGACGACGTCGCGGTGGTGCGCTACCTGAAGACCCCGGGCGTGGCCCACCTGCCGTTCGAGTACCGCGCCCGCCACGTGTGGCTGCGCGCCTCGGTCAACGACGGACCACCCGAGGACTTCGTCTTCGACACCGGCGCCAGCATGACCGTGCTCGACAGCGCCTACGCCGCGCGCATCGGGTTGGCCGTCGAGGGGCGCCAGCAGGGGCAGGGGGCCGGCGCCACCGGCGGAGCCTCGTTCGCGGTGCTGCCCAAGCTGCGGGTCCAGTCGGCGGACGGCGACGGCATCGAGCTGAAGGACGTGCAGGTCGGCGTGCTCAACGTGAACCCGGTGCTGGCCCCGTACTTCTGGCGCGACTGCGCCGGCGTCATCGGCTTCGACTTCATCAGCCGCTTCGTGGACGAGCTCGACTTCGACCACGGGCAGCTCACCCTGTACGACCCGGCGACCTTCCACTACGCCGGCGCCGGCCAGGCCCTGCCGATGACGCTGGCCAACCACACCCCGGTGGTGCGGATGAAGCTGGACGACGCCTTCGAGGGCGACTTCCGCGTGGACGTGGGCAGCAGCTCCACCGTGGACCTGCACACCCCGTTCGTGAAGCAGCACGACCTGATGCGGCGCACGCCCGGCGTGGACGTGAGCGGCGGCGGTTTCGGCGGCATGTTCACCACCCGGATGGTGCGCATGAAGAAGCTGGCGGTCGGGCCCTACGCGTGGACGGATCCGCTGGTCTCGCTGGCCGAGGCCACGGCCGGCGCGTTCACCAGCGAGGACTACGCCGGCAACATCGGCAACCGCATCCTCGAGCGCTTCAAGGTGACGATTGATTACGAGCGTCGCCAGCTCTGGCTCGAGCCGGGGGCGCGCTACGCGCGCCGCGACGTGATGACGCGGACCGGGATGCAGCTCACCCGCGTCGCCGACACCGTGCGGGTGGCGGCGGTGCTGCCCGGCTCGGCCGCCGAGAAGGCCGGCCTGCGCGAGGGCGACGTGGTCACCACCCTCGACGGCCGCGCGGTGGCGGGGCTCGGTCCCGCCGACATCACCGCGATCCTCGACGAGGGCGTCGAGGGCAGCTCCCACGCGCTCGACATCGTGCGCGAGGGGAAGGCGAAGCGGGTGAAGCTGAAGCTCCGGGAGATGCTGTAGCCATGAACGCCGACCTGCAGCGCTTCGTGCGCGAGGCGCTCGAGCGCGGGCTGGCCCGCCCCGCCATCCGCGAGCGGCTGCTGGCGGCGGGCTGGCGCGCCGAGGAGGTCGAGGCGGCACTGGCGGCCTGGGTCGAGGTGGACTTCCCGGTGCCCGTGCCTCGCCGGCGGCCGCAACTGTCGGCACGCGAGACGTTCCTCTACCTCGTGCTCTTCGCCACCCTCTACCTCACCGCCTTCGACGTCGGAGCGGTGCTGTTCTCCTGCCTCGACCGCTGGCTGCCCGACGCGGTGGCCCGCGACTACGGCCGCGACGCGGTGGCCGAGGGCATCCGCGGCGGCATCGCCGGGCTGCTGATCGCCTTCCCCATCTTCCTGGGGATCTCGACGTTCGTCGGGCGGCTGCTGGCGCGGGACCCGGAGAAGCGCGGCTCGGCGGCTCGCCGCTGGCTCACCTACCTCACGCTGTTCGTGGCGGCGCTGGTGATCATCGGCGACCTCAGCTTCCTCGTGCAGCGGCTGCTCTCCGGCGAGTTGCCGCTGCGGGTGCTGACCAAGGTCCTGGTGGTACTCGCCATCGCCGGGACCATCTTCGGTCACTACCTGGCCGACCTGCGCGGCGAGGAGCGCGAGGGCGCCGCGCCGCCCCGCCGGGCGACGCGGCTGGCCGGGGTGGCGATCGTCGCGGTCGCGGCCACGATCGTCGCCGGCCTGTGGGTCGCCGGCTCGCCGTTCCACGCCCGCCAGCGTGCGCTCGACGCGGAGCGCGTGGACGACCTGACGCGCATCTGGGCCGAGCTGAAGGAGGAGCGCGGCGGCGGCGCCCCACTGCCGGCGAGCCTGCCGGAGCTGGCGGCGCGGCCGGGCATCGCGGATCCACGCATCTTCGCCGACCCGGTGACCAAGGAGCCCTATGGCTACCGCGTGGTGGATTCGGTCACCGTCGAGCTCTGCGCCACCTTCGCGACCGCGGACTCGGTGCGGACGGGGGGCGACGCGCCGGTCTTCTGGCGGCACCCGCGCGGGCGGCACTGCTTCCGGTTGAGCGTGCTGCCACCGCGCCCACCGGGTTCCGCCGTCGCGCGCAAGTGATCAACGGGTGCGCGCTGTGGCGCGAGCTGTGCGAGGCGCAGGCGCGCGCCCGCGCGGCCGATGCGCCGGCCGATCGCTGGAGCCGCCGGGCCCGCGCCTTCGCCGCCGGGGTCGAGCGGCGCTGGAGCGAGCCCGACTCCAGTCGCGGCACGGTCGCCGCCTGGCTCGAGGCCCATCCCGGCTCGAGCCTGCTCGACGTCGGCGCCGGCACCGGCGCCTGGGCGGCGTTCCTCGCGCCCCGCGCCGCGCGGGTGACCGCGCTCGAGCCCTCGCCCGGCATGGTCGAGGTCCTGCGCGAGACGCTGGCCGCGGCGGGCGCGACCAACGTCACGGTGGTGCCGCGGCCCTGGCCGGACGACGCGATCGCGCCGCACGACGTCACGCTCTGCGCCCACGCCATGTACGGCGAGCCCGATCTTGCCGGCTTCGTGCGCGGCCTCGAGCGGGTGACGCGGCGGCGCGTCTTCCTGCTGCTGCGCGCGCCGTTGCCCGACGGCGTCATGGCCGAGGCGACGCGGCGCGTGCGCGGGCACCCGCACGACAGTCCCAACTTCCAGGTCGCCTACAACGCCCTGCTCGAGCTGGGCATCTTCCCCGACGTGGTGATGGAGGACCGGTTGTGGGAGCCGTGGTGCCACCCGGACCGGGAGACGGCGCTGGCCGAGGTGAAGCGCCGCCTCGGCCTGCTCGGCAACGACGAGCACGACGTCTTCCTCGCCGACCTGCTCGCGCGCCGGCTCACGTCCACCGCCGACGGGGTGATCTGGCCGCGCGCCACGCGCTCGGCCCTGGTGCACTGGGCGGTGGGGGACTCGCGATCGCGCGGCTGACGGGGTCCTCCGTCAGTCCAGCGGCGGTCGCTCGTCGTGCCAGCGCGTGCGGCGCTGGTACAGCTCGCCGAGGTCGAGCAGCAGGCCCTCGCTCCACGGTGGACCGACGAGCTGGAAGCCCACCGGGAGGTGCCCGCGGCCGAAGCCGCAGGGCAGGGCCAGCGCCGGCAGGCCGCAGGCGTTGCCGATCGCGCCCACCGGATCGCCGTAGGGCAGGGCCTGGTTGAGATCGGCGTCGAGGCGCGGCGCGGTCGAGAGGAAGTTCGGGGCCACGAGGACGTCGTGCGCGGCGAAGAAGTCCGCCATGCGCTCCTGCAGCCGGCGGCGGATGCGCCCGGCCCGGACCACGTCGGTGCCGGAGACGTCCGCGGCGATCTCGCGCTGGAAGGGGGCGCAGGCGTCGCGCAGGCGGCGCACGTCGCCGTTGGCGAAGAGCCGCTCGAACGACGACACCGCCTCGATCATGATGAGCACGCTCGCCACCTCGGCGGCCGGCAGGTCGGGCAGCGTCACCGTCTCCAGCACGAAGCCCGCCGCGCGTAGCTCGGCCAGCGCCGCCTCGTAGGCCGCGTGGGCTTCCGTCTCGGCGCCCTTCGCCGCGGCGTCGAAGGGGAACAGGGCGACGCGCAGCCGCGCCGGCTCGACGCGCCGCGACCGCAACTCCACCGGCTCGGCCGACGAACTGGGATCGTCCGGGTCGGCGCCAGCGATCGCCTGCAGCACGGCGCGGCAGTCCGCGGCCGAGCGGGCCATGGGCCCCACCTTGTCGAAGGTCCAGGCGCAGGCCATCGCCCCGGCGCGGCTCACCCGTCCGTAGGTGGGGCGCAGGCCGGTGATGCCGCAGAAGGCCGAGGGACAGAGGATCGAGCCCCAGGTCTCGGTGCCCAGCGCGAAGGTGGCCAGTCCGGCCGCCACCGCGGCCCCCGAGCCCGACGACGATCCGCCGGTCCAGTGCTCGCGGTTCCACGGGTTGCGCGCCGGTCCGCTCAGCGAGGCGTCGGCGAAGCGGTAGCCCAGCCCGCCGGCCAGCTCGATCATCGCGGTCTTGCCCAGCAGCACCGCGCCCGCCTCGCGCAGCCGCGTCACCACGGTGGCGTCGTGGTCGAAGGCCTGCTCCTGCAGCGGCGCGGCGCCCCAGGTGGTGCGCAGGCCGGCGGTGGCCAGCAGGTCCTTCGCCGCCCACGGGATGCCGTGCAGCGCCCCGCGCCAGTGGCCGGCGCGCAGATCGCCCTCGGCCAGGCGCGCCTGCAGCAGCGCCTCGTCGGCGGCCACGGTCTCGAAGGCGTTCAGCTCGGGGGCGAAGCGCCGGATGCGCTGGAGGAAGGCCTCGGCCAGCTCGACCGGCGAGATCCGGCGGGCGCGGATGCCGCCCGACAGCTCGGCGATGTCGGCGTGGAGCAGCTCCGGGCCGATCACGGGCGCGGGCCCCGGCGCCGCGGTCCCAGCGGCTCGAAGCGGCCGGCGGGCTCGCCGCCGTCCGGCAGCGGGAAGTCGCGGATGCGCTTCAGCGCGTCGGTCAGGGCGGAACGCTGGCGGCGCAGCTCCTCGGCCACCGCCGCCGGCGGTCCGGGCGGTGCGGGGGGCGGCGGCGCGGTGCGCTTCGCCGGGCGCTTCGGCACCGCCGCGCGGGCGAGCAGCGCCGGCGTGGTCGCGGCCACGGCCGACCCGGTGGCCAGCAGGCGGAGGAAGCGGCGACGCGAGCGGCGCACGGTCAGAAGACGTTCATCGGGTGGAGGAACACCGGCCGGGCGCGGAACCAGGGTTCGACCATCTCGGCACCGCCGTCCGACTCGATCAGTCCGGCCTCGGCCGCGCCGATGGGCGACAGCGTGCCGGCGAGCAGGGGCCCGAGACGGTCGGCGGGCACGGTGAGCCGCGGCAGCCGCGCCTGCTCGGCCCGCGTCGCCGGCGCCACGTCGAGGCCGGAGGCGCGTGCCCGCACGCGCCAGGCCAGCGCGTTCTGCGGCATCACCGCGTCCTCGACCGCGAGCACCACCTCGCCGCGCGAGCGCGGCGCGAGCGGCAGCGCGGCGAGGGCCGCCGGCACGTCGGTCACGCGCAGCATCGCCCCGTGCGCCACGCCGCCGCTGTCGAGCATCACGCCCATCTCGGCGCCGGGGTGCAGGTTCTGCGCGGTGCGCAGCGTGGCCAGCCAGAGGTTGTCGGCGGGAGCGACGTGGTGGATCTCGTTCACCTGGTCGGCGAGCGAGGCGAGGTGGCCGATCAGGCCGCGCCGGGCGGTCGGGCTCACGGCCACGAACTCGGTCAGCGTCAGGCCGAGCTGGAACGCCCCGTGGGTGGTGTCCATCTCGTAGTGCACGTAGCCCTCGAGCCGCCCGCCGGCGCCGACGTGGACCATCCAGTCGCCCGGGTAGTCCCACAACCGTCGCGCCCACCACTCGGGGCGGCGCTCCAGCGCGAAGTGCCCGGCGGCCGCGGAGCGCGCGTAGAGCGCCTCGACCGCGGGCCGGTCGTCGAACCGCAGGCGGCGCACGGCGCGGCGCTCGGGGAACAGCGGCAGGTTCGCGGGACCGACGGCGAGCTGGTGGACGATCTCGGCGACGCCGTAGCCGAGCTTGCGATAGTACGAGCCGCGGAAGGCGTAGAGGACGGACAGGGCGCGGCCGCTGCGGCGCATCTCGCGCAGCGCGGAGCGCAACAGCGCCTCGCCCACACCCTGGCGGCGGTGCTCGGGCAACACGGCCACCGAGCCGACGCCGGTCAACGGCACGTGGCGGCCGCGCACCCAGGCGGTGAGCGGGTAGAGCACGAGCGAGGCGACGATGTGCCCGCCGAGCTCGGCCACGCGCACGTCGGACAGGGCGAAACGCGGGTGCGCGGTGTAGAAGTCGAGCCGCTGCTCGAGGCTCGAGACACGGTAGGCGAGCTGGCCCAGCGCGGCCAGCGTCTCGACGTCGCCCGGACGGGCGGCGCGGTAGCGCAGGGCGGGCGGTCGGGAACGCGGTGTCACAGGCGGATCTCCTCGCAGAGGAAGAAGGCCGGCTGGCCGACCGTGCCCCGGGTCATGCCCGGGCCCCGCAGGGTGCGGCCGCCGTCGGTGGCCCGCAGCACGCCTTCCGGCTGCCAGACCTGGTTGAAGTGCGCCAGGACCTCGAAGCGGTAGAGGTCCTCCGGCAGCGGACCGCGCGGACCCATGAACGGCGCCGTCTCGAAGGACCCGTCGGCCAGCGTCACCTGCACGACCTTGACGGTGTCCCGCGTGGTCAGGCGCACGACGGAG
This sequence comes from uncultured bacterium, assembly GCA_964398895.1. GTDB lineage: Bacteria > Eisenbacteria > RBG-16-71-46 > RBG-16-71-46 > RBG-16-71-46 > JANXPZ01. The sequence continues at coordinate 11,801 of CAYNPF010000003.1, read as the reverse complement.
ATCTGCAGCCGCGTGCCGTCGGGCAGCTCGGCTCGCCCGCGCACGCGCATGGCGCCGCCCATCAGGCGGTAGGGCTCGAAGGCGACGAGGATCGGGGCGCCACGGCTCAGCCCGGAGGTGTCGGACAGCTCCTCGAAGCTCAGCGGGGCGCTGCGCTCGCTCCGGCGGCCGCAACCGGCCGCCAGCACGAGCAGCAGCAAGGCGCCCAGGCGGATGGCGGCCCGGCCGTGGCGCGGCCCGCGGCTCCGCGCGCGGGCGAACGAACGCAGGGGAGAGCATGCACGCATGTCCCGCAAGCTAGCGAAGGTGGGGCCGCAGGGGAAGCCCCTTTCGGCGCGTCCTCCGGCCGACGCGCCCCCGGGGGCCCGGCGGGCGCCGGGGGGCGAATTGACTGGACCTCCCCGGGGACCGTATTTTTCAGCGTCTTGACGCCAGCACAGGCGGGCCTTCCGGCGGGCACGAGGCGGTGCCTCGACCCGGCGTCTGCCCGGCTCTGGCACCGACCGGGCCTGAACAGTTCGTGGTACGCGCGCGGGAAGCCCTGAGAGGAGGCCGTTCGATGTCGAAGCGATGGTGGATGGTGGCCGGTGCACTGCTCCTGCTGTGCACCGCCCCATCGGCGGTCATGGCGGCCGCCGAGAGCGTGGTCACCGTGACGCTGGGGCACCAGTCCCCAACCGGGGCGTTCAAGGACGTGGCCGACGGCGGCATGACGGCCTCGGTCAGCGGCGGCTTCCGGGTCGCCCCCTGGTTGGCGGTCGGCGCCGACTTCACGTACTTCAAGGCCCCGGGCCTGCACGACGGCGAGCAGTTCGAGACCGTCGAGCCCTCGACCGAGAAGGTCGTGACGGTCACGCTCGACGAGAACTGGTCCATCACCGAGCTGGGCGTCTACGGCAAGGTCTTCTTCCTCGAGCGCGGGCGCTTCTCGCCCTACCTGCGCGGTGGCGCGGGCGCCTACAACATGCGCTACAGCCAGGATGTCGCGGCGGCTTCGTCCACCACGACGATCGAGGGCAACGAGCAGGCCAACAAGTTCGGCGTCAACGGCGGCGCCGGCGTGCGCATGCGCGTGGTCGGCGGCACCTGGGTCGGCGTCGAGTCCGTCTATCACACCATCTTCGCCCGTGACGAGAACGTGAGCCTGTGGACGGCGGGGCTCACCTTCTCCTTCGGGCCCACCGGGAACTGAGGAGCGATCCGTGAACGGCTATCGCGTGACTTGTGCAGCGGTGACGATGACGGTCCTGCTCGCCGGCGCCGCGGTCCTGCCGGCGCTCGCGCAGGATCCGGCGGACGCGGGGATCTCGTTGCAGCGGGGGACGCAGTGGATGAGCGTGCAGGCCGGCTACGCCCGGGGTGCCGGTGACATCGCCCCGGACGGCCTCGGTGGCGCGACCATCGGCTACCGGCGCTTCGTGCTCGACAACTGGTCGGTGGGCGGCTTCGTCGGCTGCGACCTGCTCGGCAAGTTCGGCGGCTCGGCCGACATTGACTGCCCGATCGTGCTCGAGATCGCGCGCCACACGAAGTGGGGCGCAGCGACCTATCCCTACTTCGGCTTCGGCGTGGGCGCGCACTACCGCAAGTACTACCGGACCGGGCAGGACGTCAGTGAGTTCACTCCGGGGCGGCACGTCACCGTGGGTGTGATGACGCCGGTCCACAAGGGCGCGCTGCTGGGACTGTCGGTGCGCATGACCTCGGTGGCGAAGCTCGACGACAACCCCGCCTTCCCGGGGCCCGACGGCAACCGCCGCAAGCTGGACGACTACCTCCAGGACCTGGGTGGCCTGGCGGTGGAGGACGTGCCCCTGATGTACGGGAACACCGACGAGAAGACGCGGCTGCTCTGGACGGTCAAGCTCGACTACACGCTCTGCTACTGACGCGGCGTCGGCCGCTCACGCGAGGGCGCGGGGAATGTCCCCCGCGCCCTCACGCTTTCCCACCGGCGGTCCGTCCGTCGTCCACGCGCGGGCGTTCCGTCCAGGCCGTCCGACGATCGCTGGGCGCGGAACGCCCGTACGGGACTCCGATGGGCAGCGGCCGCGGCGGCGCGGAGCTTGCAAGGGAATCCGTCGCGGTCGGAGGCCGGGGCCGTCGGGTGGTGGGGCGGAAGGGTGGCTCCGGGGTCCCGCGCCTCCACGTGTCGGCGGGCTGCCGTGCGGCCGCTCCACCGCGGAGGCGATCGGCGCGGCTGCGCACCCGCGTGCCACATTCGCGTTGACGTCCTACAGATAGCGCGACTACCGTGCAGGTGCAAAGGCATACAGAGACGTATATGGATGCACTGCGTCTTCCTGCGCGGTGCGTCGCTCGTTCCCTCTCGGAGGTGCAGCGATGCTCGGCCGTGGACGGCCCGGGGCGCCGGGTGGGATGGGGTGGTCTGGGCCGAGCAGCTGGCAGAACTCCACCACGTCGGTGCGATGGGAGCGCTCGACCGGGAGGCTGGAGAGAGGGTTGGGCATGGCGGCGGTGCGAAGTGATGGGATTGTCTGTGAGTGGGCGTGGGTCGTGCGCGCGGCGGGGCGGATGATCCTCGGATTGCTGGTGGCGATAGGTGCGGGATGTGGTAGCCCGCGGGGGAGGGCGGTGGTCACGGGGACCCTTGTCTCGCGTGGCGAGGGCGGTGCACTGAAGATGCACGACCTGAGGACGATGCGTAGGTGCGAGCTGCTCGCCGCTCAGCCAAGCGGTCGGAGGCTGGGTGGTGTGACCGGGCTGAAGGACGAGTCTGTGGTCGTGTCCCGGTTCGGCGACGGGAACATCCCCGAGGTCGTTGTGGTGGGGGTCCGAGACGGTGAAGTCAGGCGATTGGGCGAGGGGAGCTTCCCTGCGGCTACAACAAGCGGGACGTTTGTGGTGTGGTACGCGGAGGTGCCCGGTGGTGCGGACTCCGTGGCCCTGGTCCGGCAGCGTGCCGATGGTGTTGGAAGGACGGATACGCTTGCTCATGTTGCGAACCTCATGAGAGGACGCTTCGCCAATCTGGGGTCAGGGCAATGGGCGTGGTGGGTGATGTGTGCGGCGCCAGTGGCGCTCGACTCGGATTGGGTGGCGTTTGCGGGAGTGGACGGCAGTGTGTGGCGCGTCAACGCGGCATCGGGAGCGAGGGTGCCGATGGGGGGCAAGGGACTGATACCGGAGTTCTGGCAGGGGCGCGGCCACAACGTGCTGTGTTGGACCGGGCAGGGCGGCGAGTGTGTAGTGCTGAACGACAAGCGCGTGAGCCAGTCGGTGCGTGCGCTGCAGGATCTGGGAGGTTACGCGCAGAGGGCGGGAGGGTCCTCCGCGCTGGTCATGGTGCCGGGGCCCCCGCGGCTCTTTGAGGATAGCTGGCGTTTGGTTCTATACGATTGGCGTGATGGACGGATGAGGTTGGTGGCGGACGGTGACTACTTCTCGGAGAGCGCGGTATGGCTCCAGACCGAGGTGCCGTGCCATCGGGGCGCCGGCAGGAGGTGAGCTCGCGTGGTGTGTGAGCGGCTGAAGGCGACATGACCTCCTGGTTCGCCAGAACCACGGGCATGAGCCCGAACGAAGGAGGCATCGCCGCGAAGAAGGATGTTCAAGTCAGGCAGTCCCCCGACACCCGGCCCTCTGCTGAACGCTAGGCCGCGGGCTCGGCGACCTCCCGCTCGGCCAGCGCCTCCTCGTTGGACCACTTGAGCGCTGCTCGGTAGGTGCTCCAAACCCAGTCAGTCGCGCGGCGGGGCGCGGCGCGAGCGGGCCCGCACGATCTCCAGGGCGAAGAAGAGCACGAGCGCCAGCGCCAGCACGACGAGCATGACCAGGCTGCGCGGCTGCTCGGCCAGCGCCACGGCGACGAAGGCGAAGCCGGCGCAGACCGCCCACAGCACGAACAGGGCGGCGCGCGGCGACAGGCCGAGTCCCAGCAGGCGGTGGTGGATGTGCTCGCGATCGGCCTCGAACACGTGCCGGCCGCTGAACAGCCGCCGGGCGAAGGCCAGCCCGCTGTCCACGATGGGCACGCCCAGCGCCACCAGCGGGAAGAGCAGCGTGACCGCCGCGGTCTCCTTGCGGTTCTCGAGCAACGAAACCGCCGCCAGCACGAGCCCGAGGAACTGGCTGCCGGTGTCGCCCATGAACACCCGCGCCGGCGGGAAGTTCCAGCCGAGGAAGCCCAGCGTGGTGCCGATGAGCAGCGACGAGAGGAACATCACGTAGAAGTCGGCGTGGGCGTGTCCCACCCACCACAGCGTGCCCGCGGCGATCAGCACCACGCCGGAGGCGAGGCCGTCGAGGCCGTCAATCAGGTTGATGGCGTTCACCACCACCAGCACCCAGAGCACGGCGATGGGGCCGCCGAGGAAGCCGAGGGTGATCGGGGCGCCGAAGGGATTCGTCAGCAGCGGTACGCCGTAGCCGAAGTGCACCAGCACCAGCGCCGAGCAGGCCTGCACGACCAGCTTGGCCAGGGGCGGCACGCCGCGCCGATCGTCCACCACGCCGAGCCACAGCATGGGCACGGCCGCCAGGGTGAGGCCGAGCAACGGCTGGGCCGACAGCGCGCTCGCCGGGCCGGGCAACTGTCGGGCGAGCCAGGCCAGGCCCAGCACGACCGCCGCGAACACCAGGCCGCCCATGGTCGGCACCGGCCGGCGATGGATGCGGCGCGGCCCGGGATAATCGAGCGCCCCGATGCGGCGCGCCAGCACCATCATCAACGGCGTGAGGCCCAGCGTCAGCAGCCCGGCGGCGAGCGCGAGGGTGAGCGAGTACGGCATCAGCGCGGCCTCAGCGAGTTCACCACGGTCATCATCGCCGCGCGCGTCAGGATGACGGCCTCGGCCAGGCGCGCCAGCAGCGGATGGGTCGGATGGTGCTTGCGGAAGTAGTGGATCATGCCGAGGTGACGGCCCCAGATCACGCGCGTGGCGACGCGCGAGCGGCTGGCGCCGACGTGGTGGGTGACGACCGCCGCCGGTTCGTAGTCCACGCTCCAGCCGGCCTGTCCCATGCGGCGGCACCAGTCCACGTCCTCGTTGAACATGAAGAACGCCTCGTCCATGCCGCCGACCTCCGCCACGGCCGTGCGCCGCACGAGCATGGCGGCGCCGGAGACCCAGTCCACCCGGCGCGGCGTGAGATGGTCCCAATCGGTGAGCAGGTAGCGCCGCGTGAACCGGTTGCGGGGGAAGATCCGGGTGAGCAGCGAGTAGCGGTTGAAGAGGAAGGTGAACGGGTCGGGGAACGACCGCACCGAGTAATTGAGCGAGCCGTCGGGGTCCACGATGCGCGGGGCGACCATGCCGGTGCGCGGGTTCGCGGCCAGGTGGTCGAGCAGGGCGCGCAGCGCCCCGGCGTGGACCTCGCAGTCGGGATTCAGGACCAGCGCGTACTCCGTGGCGGTGGCCGCCAGTCCCTGGTTGACCGCCCGCGCGTAGCCGACGTTCTCGCGGTTGGCGATGAGGCGCACCGTCGGCGCCTCGCGGGCGAGGCGGTCGAGCGTGTCGTCGCCCGAGTCGTTGTCCACCACGACGAAGTCGAGCGCCAGGCCCGAGGCGTCCGCGTCGGCGCGCAGGGTGCGCAGGCCGGCGAGCAGGGCGTCGGGGCAGCGGTAGCTGACGATGATGACGCTGAGGTCCATGCGGGCGCGGAAGGCCTCGACGGGTTCGGGGCCCCGCGCGGCGGGCCCGGTGTCTGGATGTCGAACGAGTCTAGCACAGGCGCACCGCGGCCCCGGCTGGCGCCACGGCCGGCCGGGCCGGACCGTTCACGAGCCCGCGCTCGCGGACGCGGCTCCCGAGGCGCGCGGGCTACGCCCCGGCGGCGGGCGGGCCGCCGAGGGTGCGCGCGAGCCGGGCGTGGATGGCGCGGGTGTGCGTGCCCTCCCAGTACCACTTGCCGCAGCCGGGGCAGTAGCGCAGATCGCGCCCGTCGCGGATCACGCGGGCCGGCACCTCGCCGCGGGCCTCGACGGCGAGCCGCGGCTCGAGCCGCAGGTTGCAGAGCCCGCAGCGGCTCAACGGCGGATCGGGCGGCGGGAAGCGCGCGGCCAGCAGGCGCAGCGCGGCGGGCTCGTCGTCGCGCGGCAGGGTGAGCGCGGGGACGTCGGCCCAGCGCCGCGGGCGGCGCGGGCTGAGGGTGAGGACCGTGCGAGCTTCGCGACGCGCGAAGGCCAGCACCTCCTCGAGCCGCGCGCCCGGCAGCGTGACCACGTCGTGGCCGAGGAAGCGCAGCCAGCGGGCCAGCGACGCGAGCGAGGAATCGGTGACGAAGCGCGTTTCGGGCACGGACCGACCGTAGCGGCCGCGCGTCGTCCGGCGCAACCGCGCCAAGTGCCCGCGGCGCAGCCGGTTCCTCGCGAACGGTTGACGCCCGAGGGGCCCGTGCTCACTCTCCGGCCATGGAACGCTCCCCGCGGCCGCCGCGCGACCTCCGCCCGTCGGCGACGAATCCGCCGCGCGCCCTGGCCCGCCGGGAGTTCCTCGCCGTCGCCGCGGGGGCGGCCGCCGGCCTCGTGCTGCAGCCCGCGATCGCCTGGTCCCGCGCTGGCGCCCGGGGAACGCGGGCGCGCAACGGCGGGGTGGTGCTGCAGCCCTGGGCGCTGCCGATGGATCCGCCGCCCGCCGGTCTCGACCTCGTGCGCGCCCTCGTCGGCGCGGCCGTGCTGGCGCCGAGCGACTGGAACACCCAGCCGTGGCGCTTCGAGGTGAGCCCGACCTCGATCCGGCTGCTCGCCGACCCGCAGCGCACGTTGCCGCGCGGCGATCCCGACCGCCGCAACCTGTTCGTGGCGCTGGGGGCGGCGCTCGAGAACCTGCTGGTGGCGGCCCGGGCCTGGGGCCTGCAGCCGACGGTCCGCTACCTGCCCGATGCCGCGCGCGGTGCGGTGGCCGACGTGACCTGGGACGACGCCGGAGCGCGTCGCGACCGCGATCTGTTCAGCGCGCTCACCGAGCGCCGCACCAACCGGCGCAACTACGACGGTCGCCGGTTGCTGCCCCACGTGCGCGCCCAACTCGCCGCGCAGGTGGCCGACGGTCCCGGCCTGTTCTGGCTCGACGATCGCGACGGCCTCGAGGCGCTCGGCCGACTCGTACACGACGCGGTCCACGCCCAGGTCTCCGACCGGGTCGCGCAGGCCGAGCGCCAGCTCTGGCTGCGCACCGATCGGCGCGACGCCGAGCGGCGCGGCGACGGTGTTCCGGTGGAGGCGCTCGGCATGTCGGGTCCGGCGAACTGGTTCGCGGGCAGCTACTACGATCCGGGTTCGTGGTTCCTGCGCTTCGGCGCCGGCAGCCTGGCGAAGCGGGCGCGGGAGGCCATCCGCTCCGCGGGGGCGGCGGTGCTGATCACGGCGCCCGGGCGCGAGGAGCCGGCCTGGCTGGTGGGCGGGCAGGCCTACGAGCGGCTGGTGCTCAAGGCCACACAGCTCGGCCTGGCGCACCAGCCGCTGAGCGCGCCGATCGCCGTCGAGCGCTTCCGCTCCGAACTGCTGCGCCGCTTCGGCCTCGCCGGCGGCGAGCCGCTCCTGCTGGTGCGGCTGGGCCGCGACCAGCGCGTGGCGCACACGCCGCGGCGCGGGGTGGCGATGGTGGCGAGCCTGCGCGGCGCGTAGCGGCGGATCGCCGTCAGATCCAGCCGAGGCGCCGGCACGCGCCGAAGACGAGGTAGACGCCGAGCCCGCAGACGAAGACGCCGAAGGCCAGCCGCAGGTACGACTCGCGCAGGTGGTTGGCGATCAGCGCGCCGCCCCAGGCGCCGATCAGCAGGCTGGCGGCGATCAGCGCCGCCGCGGGCAGGTTCACGTTGCCGTGGCGGTAGTACTCGATCGTCGCGGCCAGCCCGATCGGCGGCAACAGCACCGCCAGGCTGGTCCCGTTGGCCCGGTGCTGGGAGAACCCGGCCCAGTAGACGAGCGCGGGGACGATGATGACGCCGCCGCCGATGCCAAACAGGCCGGAGGCGACGCCGCCCAGCCCGCCGATCAGCACGTACAACAGCCACGATGGCATGCCCGACCTCCTCTGACCTCCACGCCGCCGCCGAGGACGGCGGGGCCCTTTCAGCGCCGCTGCTCCTCCTCGTGGAACTTCGAGCGCAGCAGGATCGTGAGCGGCAGCAGCGCCAGCATCATGAAGCCGCTAAGCAGGAAGTTCTTCTCGAAGGCGATCAGCATGCCCTGGCCGGCCACCGAGCCGGCCAGCGCCTTGACCGCCGCCGCCTTGGCGGTGGCGGCGTCCATACCGCGGGCCATCAGGCCCTGCGTCATCGCGTTGATGCGCTGCGCCACCTCGAAGCGGTGCGGATCCACGTGCACGGCCAGCGCGGCGCGGGCGCGGGTGGCGAACTGGTCGAGCAGCGTGCCGTAGATGGCCAGCCCGGCCGAGCCGCCAAACTGGCGCACCAGCGAGTTGAGGCCGCTGGCGTCGGCGAGCTGCGTGCGCTCGACGTGGCTCAACGCCACCGTGGTGAGCGGCACGAACAGGCAGGAGAAGCCGATGCCCTGGATGATCAGCGCGGCGACGATGCGCGGCATCGGGGTCTGCAGCGTGAAGTAGCCCATGTCAATCGAGCCGAGCGCCACCGTGGCCAGACCGACGGCGACGAGCAGGCGCGGCGAGACGTGGTTGTAGATGCGGCCGATGATCGGAGTGGTGACCATCATGACCAGGGCGCGCGGCATCAGGGTCAGACCGGACTTGAGGGCGGTGAAGCCGAGCATCTCCTGCATGAAGACCGGCAGCAGGAACATGTTGGCCATCAGGTTCGCGAACATGATGCTGCCGATGACGGTGGCCGAGGCGAAGGTCCGGTCGCGGAACAGGCGCAGGTTCACCGCCGGGGCGATCGCGTGCAGCTCGCGCACCACGAAGCCGACCAGCCCCGCGACCGCGGCGATCGCCGACAGGGTGATGAGCTTCGAATCGAACCAGTCGAGGCGGTTGCCCTCCTGGAGGAAGTACTGCAGCGAGGCCAGGCCGACGGTCATGTAGACGATGCCCTGCCAGTCGAGGTGGCGGCGCATGATCTCGCCCTGGGCGCGGTTCGCGGCGCGGATGTCCTCGGGCTCGTGCACGAAGCGGCTGGTGGCGAGCAGGCCGAGGATGCCGATCGGCAGGTTGATGTAGAAGATCCACGGCCACGACCAGTTGTCCACGATCCAGCCGCCCAGCGTCGGTCCGACCGCCGGGCCGATGACCACGACCATGCCGACGATGGCCATGGCCATGCCCTGCTCCTTCTCGGGGAAGGTCTGGCGCAGGATGGCCATCTGGCTGGGCTGCAGCGCACCGGCGCCCAGGCCCTGCAGCGCCCGGGCCGCCACGAGCTGCGGCAGCGTGCGGGCGATGCCGCACACCATCGAGCCGACGATGAACAGGCCCAGGCAGGCGAGGTAGACGCGCTTCTGGCCGAAGAAGCGGCCGAGGAAGGCGGTCAGCGGCATGACGATGACCTGGGCGATGGCGAAGGCGGTGCCGAGCGCGGTCATCTGGTCGATCGAGGCGCCGATCGAGCCGCGGATCTGCGGCAGGGCGACGTTGACGATCGAGACATCAATGGTGGACATGATCGCGCCGAAGCTCACGGAGAACGCGACCAGCCACTTGTTGTCCGGGCGCTGGATGCCCAGGCTGCCGGCGGTCGAGCGCAGGAGGCCCATCGTCTACTCCCCGCTCACGGTCATCTCGGCGATCAGCAGGGTCGGGCTGGCCGTGCTGCCGAGGAACACGAGATCGTCGCCCACCGCCACGACGTTGCGCAGCATGTCGCGCGAGTTGGCGGCCACGGTCACGCCCTCGACCGGGAAGACCCTCTCGCCCTTCTCCACCCAGAAGCCCTGCGCCTGGTACGAGTAGTCGCCGGTGGTGGAGTTGAAGCCGTAGGCGCCCTGGTCGTCCATGTAGAAGCCGCGCTCGACGCGGGCGAGGATCGCCTCCGGGCGGTCGCCGCCGGCGGCCACGAAGAGGTTGGACGGTCCGATCGCCGGCGTCGAGGCGTAGCCGCGCACCGCGCTGCCGGTCGAACGCGTCCCGGCGCGGCGGGCGTGGTAGTGGTCGTAGAGGACGGTGGTGAAGCGCCCGCGCTCGATCAGCACGTTGCGCCGCGTCGGGATGCCCTCGCCGTCGTGGGTGCTGCTGCCGACCGCGCGCGGCAGGCGCCCGTCGTCCACCAGCGTGACGAGCGGGCTGGCGATGTCGGTGCCGACCTCCGCCGCGAGCCAGGTGGTCCGCTTGAGCCGGGACTCGCCGCTGAAGGCGTCGAACAGGTCGCCGATCCAGGCGGCGGCGATGTCGGGCGCGAGGATCACCGGCACGCGGGCCGTGGGCACCGGGCGCGCGCCGAGACGGGCCAGTGCGCGACGCGCGGCCTCGCGGGCGATGGCCTCGACCGATTCGAGCTGGTCGAGTCCGCACTTCACCATGCCGTACCAGCCGCTCTGTTGCTTGCCGGCGCCGTCGTCGGCCAGCGGGGAGACGCCGGCGCTCACCGTGGTGGCGTGGCCGCGGCGCACCAGGCCGTGCGAGTTGACCAGCACCGACCAGCCCTCGTGGCGCGAGACCCCGGCGCCGTCGGTGCGGCGCAGGCGCGGGTCCACGCCGAGCGCCACCCGCTCGAGCTCGAGGGCCATGGCGATGGCCCGCTCGGGGGCGAGGGCCGGCACCGCCGGGTCCACCAGGCCGAGCTCGGGTTCGTCGCCCGTGGCCTCCTCCGGCGTGGGGAAGGCGTTGGCCTCGTCGGGCGTCGAGAAGCGCGCCAGCGCCACCGCGTGGCGCGCGAGGTCGTCGAGCGAGCCGGGATCGAGGTCCGTGCCCGTGACGAAGCCCTGGGCGCCGTCCACCAGCACGCGCAGGCCCAGGCCGCGCGGCGCGCTCTGCTTCACGCTCTCGACCAGGCCGCCGTGGACGCGCACGCTCAGCGAGCGCGAGCCGGCGAGCACGGCCTCGGCCTGCGCGGCGCCGGCGCGGAGCGCCCGCTCGACCGCCGCGGTGCCGAGGCGTTCCAGGGCGGCGCGCTCGTCGGGGACGGGAGCGCTCACGTGCGCGTGCCTCCCACGGTGATGCCGGTGAAGCGCACGGTGGGCTGGCCGACGCCCACCGGCTTCCACTGGCCGTCCTTGCCGCACGAGCCGGTGCTGCCCTCGATCACGAGATCGTTGCCGACGCCGTCAATGCGCAGCATGGCGTCGTTGCCGTTGCCGGTCAGCGTGGCGTTGCGCACCGGCGCGACCAGCCGGCCGTGCTCGATCCGCCAGCCCTCGGTCACCTGGAAGGAGAAGTTGCCGTCGGCGGGATTCACCGAGCCGCCGCCGAGATTGCGGCAGTAGAGGCCGTGGTCCACCGCGCCGATCAGGTCGTCGGGGGCGTGGGATCCCGCCTCGATGAAGGTGTTGGTCATGCGGCACAGCGGGTAGTCGCGGTAGGAGGCGCGGCGCCCGTTGCCGGTCGGCCGGTTGCCGGTCAGCCGCGCGTTGAGCAGGTCCCAGAGGTAGCCGACCAGGATGCCGTCCTCGACCAGCACGGTGCGCCCGGCCGGCGTGCCCTCGTCGTCGAGGCGGAACGAGCCGCGCGAGAACGGCACCAGGCCGGAATCCACGATGGTCACGCCGCGCGCCGCCACCTGCTGGCCCATCTGCGCGGCGCGGATCGAGGACTGCTTGCGGATGCCGTCGCCCTCCATGCCGTGGCCGAAGCACTCGTGCACCAGCACGCCGCCCCAGCCCGGGCCGATGACCACCGGGCAGGTGCCGGCCACGGGCTCCTCGGCGGCGAGCAGCGTCACCGCCACGCCGGCCGCCTCCAGCGCCACCTGCTCGGGCGGGCGCGTGC
>CAYNPF010000002.1:0-39458 GCA_964398895.1 uncultured bacterium | reverse complement strand
CTCCCCGCTCTCGCCCACCCGCGTCTGCCGCCAGACCCACAGGTTGTTGAACAGGTCCTCGAAGCCGTAGGTGAACCGGAGCTGCCCGCGGGTGGTGTCCGCGCCCAGTTCCCAGCGCAGGGCGAAGTCCTGCCGCGACTTGTCGTAGCAGGGCCGGAACATCACGCCCAGCGTGCCGGCGCGCAGCGGGAAGCGCAGCCAGAGGTCGAAGTGCTCGTAAGCCAGGTAGTCGCTGTCCACGCGGTCGTACTCGAGCGCGAAGCTCGCGCGGTGGCCGACGGGGGAGGTCAGCTTGAGCTGGTGGTGCGTGTACCACTGTCCCGAGGTGAAGCAGCCCTGCGAGGTGCGGAAGGCCAGCGGTGCGCGGTCCCACTCCTCCTGCCAGGCGAGCGGCGGGCGGGCGAGCAGGTGGTCGAGCGTGCTCTCGTCGTCCTCCTCGGGGCGCGCCACGTCGAAGCTCGAGAACTCCTCGGTGGAACCCGACGCCGTCCGCGGGCCGAGAGCGACGAGCAGCGCCAGTGTCGCGAGCAACGCGAGCGTCGCGCGGGGCGCGGAGACGAGCGGCGGCAATCGGACCTCCTGCCCGGACGGGCGGCGCGATCCCGGGACGGCGCCGCTTCGGCGTCGGGCCTCCCGGTCGGCGCGGCGCCATTGTATAGTCGCGGCGGCGCGATCCGCCACCGCCGGCGCCCGTTCTCCGCGCCCGGTGCCCGGGGCGTCACGCTCCCCTTCGGAGGCCGGCCATGTCGAAGCGTCGTCCGTTGCGCCTCGTCGTCCGCGTCGTCGCGGTGCTGCTGGCTGCACTGGTGCTGCTCGTCGTCCTGGCGTGGGCCTCGCTCGCCGTGCTGCTGCCCCACGACCGCGTGGTGGCGATGGTGCGCGCGCAGCTCGCCGCCTCGCTGCGACGCGAGACGCGTCTCGAGGACGTCGCGGTGGGCCTGTGGCCCCCGGTGCGGCTCGGCGTGCGTGGCTTCGCCCTGGCCGAGCCGGGCGGCTTCGCCCGCGGCACCGCGCTCGCCGTCGGCTCGCTCGACCTCGACCTCGATCCGCTGCCGCTGCTCTCGCGACGGCTCGTCGTGCGCCGGCTCGTGCTCGAGCGGCCGTCGCTGCACCTCGTGCTGCGCGCCGATGGGAGCACGAACCTCGACAGCCTGTTCGTCGCCGGTTCCGGGGGCGGCCCGGGGCGGCCGGCGGGTCCGATGGACCTCGCCGTGCGCGCCTTTGCCATCCGCGGCGGGCAGGTGCTGGTGGACGACCTCACCGCGCAGCGCCGCATCTTCGCGGGTCTGGAGACGCGGCTCTCGCTGAGCGCGACCGGCGGCACGCGGTTCGCGACCCGGGGTCGCACCCGCGTGAGCCGCGTCGCGTTCGGGCCGATGACGGCGCGCCGCCCGGCCGACCTCGACCAGGCGCTGGCGGCGCTGACCTGGACGATCGGGCACGACGGCCGCTACGAGACCGCGAGCCGGACGCTGGCGCTGCAGCCGCTGACGCTCGACTTCGGCGCCACGCGACTGTCGCTGGCGGGCACGGTGCGCGACGTGGGTCCGCGGGCGGTGATGGACCTGCGCGCGGCGGGGGAGCGGGTGGACCTCGGCGACCTGCTGGCGGCGGCGGCGGTGGTGGACGCGCGCGCGCTGCGCGGCATCCGCGGCGACGGCACGCTCGGCTTCGCGCTGCACGTGACCGGCACGCCGACGCGGCCGCTGGTGGCGGGCACGCTCGCCGTGCGCGACGGCGCGTTCCGTTACCCGGGGGCCGCCCTCGGCGTGGACGGGCTCGCCCTGCGGGCGCGGCTCGCCCCCGACACGATCTCGATCGAGGAGCTGAGCGCGCGGGTCGGCGGCGAGCCGGTGCACGCCCAGCTCGTGGTCTGCGGCTTCGCCGATCCGTGGGCGCGCTTCGCCGTCAAAGGTGGCCTCGACTTCGGGGCGCTGTCGCAGGTGCTGGCGCCGAAGGACACGAAGGTGGCGGGGCGCGCCGAGCTGAACGTGCGGGGCAGCGGCCGGCTGCGCGATCCCGGTTCGTTCGTGCTGGAGGGCAGCGCCGCGCTCGCCAACGGCAGCCTCGAGGGACCGGTGCTGCCGCGACGGGTCGAGGCCATCTCGGCCTCGGCGCAGCTCGCGCCCGAGCAGGTCACCGTGCGCGGCCTCACCGCGCGCGCCGGCCGCTCGTCCTTCGTGCTGGACGCGGCGTTGACCCGGCCGCTCGCGCTGCTGCGTGCGCCCGGCAGCGTCGCGCCCGCGGGCGTGACCTTCACCTTCCGCTCGCCGTGGCTGGACCTCGCCGAGCTGCTGCCGCCCGGACCGGGCAGCCCGCTGGCCTTCAACGCGCGGGGCGGCGGGCGGGTCGAGATCGCCCGCTTCCGCAACCAGAAGCTCGACGTCGCCGACGTCGTCGCGAACGTGGCGCTCTCGCCGGCGGTCATCGCCGTGCCTTCGTTCAGCCTGCGCGCCTACGGCGGCACCGTCTCCGGCCAGGCCAGCTTCGGCTTCCAGGACCCGGCCAGCCCGAGCTTCGCGGTGAAGGGCCGGGCCGACACGGTGCGGGTGGAACAGGTCCTCGGCGCCTGGAGCCCGGCGGGTGGCGTGCTGAGCGGCGTGACCGGGGCGGACTTCGACCTGTCGGGCGACGGCGTGCGCCCCGAACAACTCCGCGCCTCGCTGGGCGCCGTCGGTCTGGCCGCGCTGGCCGAGGGCCGGCTCTCCGGTCCGGTGATGGAGGCCATCGCGCGGGCCACGCGCACGCCGTCGCTGAGCGAGGTGGCGCTGCGTGACGTGCGCCTGCCCTTCCGCATCGAGCGCGGGCGGATCGTCACCGATTCGGTCTCCTTCGGCGGCGAGGGCGAATGGCGACTCTCGGGCATGGTCGGCTTCGACGGCTCACTCGACTACGCGGTGAGCGCGACCCTGCCGCCCGCGGTCGCGGCGGCGGGTGGCGCGGGCTGGCGGGACGCGCTGGCCGCCGGCCTGCTGAGCGACAGCCAGGGTCGCCTGCTCGTGGACCTCAAGGTGACCGGCACGGCGAGGGCGCCGCGGGTGGCGCTCGACACGAAGAGCATGCGCGACCGCGTGGCCGGTCGCGCCACCGAGGCGCTGCGGGAGCAGCGCGAGCGGGTGGGCCGCACGCTGCTCGAGGCGGGACGCTCCGCCCTCGGCGACACCGCGGCCGGGCGGGCGACGGCCACACCGGCGGCGAAGCCGGCGGTGCGCGCGCTGGAGAAGCAGGGCCGCGACCTGCTGCGGGACCTGCTCGGCGGTCGCGGCGCTACGCCCGGGGACTCGGCGAAGCGCTGAGCGCTGGCCCGGGGAGCGGGGCGTGCTCCAGCTCCTCGACCCAGAGGCGCAGCAGCTCGGCGGCGGCCAGCGTCGAGCCGTCGTCGAGCGGTGCGGCCCCGGTGCCGTCCGCGCTCACGCGCAGGCGGTCCGGCACCCGCCCCGCCACCGGGCCGGCACCCAGCGCCCGTTCGATCCAGGCGCGCACGCGCTCCTGCGCCGCGGCGTCGCGCCCGCGCCCGCGCAGATAGGCGGGCACGAAGAGGCCGAGCGCGGCGGTCGAGACCACGTCGGAACCCGGCGACTCGCGCATTCCCCACGGTGTCACCAGCTCGTGCTCGAGCGTGGCCACCAGCCGTTCCGCGCGCGCCGGCTCGAGCAGGGACGGCGGCAGGCCGACGGCCAGCGCCTGGCTCGGGGAGGGCTCGCCGGCGGGCCCGTCGGGGCCGAGCGTCTCGTGCAGGCGGCCGCGGGCCTCGTCCCAGAAGACGTCGAAGCGCTGCTGGTGCTCGTGGGCCCAGGCCAGGTAGAAGGCCGCGGTCTCCCGGTGCGACAGCACGCGCGACAACTGGGCCATGGCCACCAGCGCGTGGTACCAGAGCGCGTTGAGATCGGCGCGTCGCACCGCTCCGACCGCGAGCAGGCCGTCTCGATCCACGCCCACGCCGTGGCGGGTGCCCTGGCGGAGTGCCTGCATGATGCCGTCGAGCGCCGGGTACAGGGTCCCGGCGAGGAACTCGCCGTCGGCGCTGCGGCGCGCGTGGAGGTCGGCGGCGGCGACCAGCCACAAAGCCGGCGCCGGGTCGCCGTAGCGCGGGCCGCCGTCGTCGGCGTCGAAGGCCGTGGGCGCCAGCCCCTCGTCGAGGTACTCGACGTAGCCGGCCAGCACTTCGCGCGCCAGGCCGAAGGCGCGCAGGCTCACCAGGGCGGGGACCGCGCGCAGCGCGGCGGCGCCCCGCTCGATGCCGCCGGACTCGCCGAGGATCGTGCGTCGTGACCCGCGCCGCACCAGCCCGGCGCGCACCGCCAGCGCCAGCTCGCGCAGCACCGGGTCGCGCTCGTCGAGCCGCGGCTGCGCCGCGTCCGCCGCCCCGGCGTCCGCCGCGTGGTGCGCCGTCGCCGCCTGGCGGGCGGTGAAGTCCGCGCCGCGCACCGCGGCGGCCTGCCAGCGCTCGCGCCGCTCGCGCTCGCCGCGCTCGAGGGCCGCGATGCAGCCGGCCAGCGTGCGGGCGACCGGATCGCCCAGGCGGCCCTCGTCGGCGAGCGTCGGGAAGAGCCGCTCCTCGGTGGCGAAGACCAGGTGGAAGCCGCGGCCCGGGGCCAGCAGTCCCTCGACGTGCCCGGGCACGAGCGCGCCCTCGCGCCGTGACCCGTCGGCGTAGAGCACCGTGCGCCAGGCGCGCGCCGGCAGGAAGGCGCCGTCGTGCCACAGCATCAGCGGGGGGCCGTCGCCGGCCATCTCGATCCGCACCCGGCCCGGGATGCCCCGCAGCGCCGCCAACGGTGGGGCGGCGGGGAGCGGCTCCGCGTCGAGGTCGCGACTCGCGCAGAGCGGACTGACCGCCACGTGCACCGGGGGCCCGGCGAGGTGCCGGTAGGCGACGGCGACGGCGTCGTGGCCGGTGGGTACGAAGACGAGGCGCTCGAGCACGGTGTCGCCGGCGCGCCAGCGCCAGGTCGGCCACGGCTCGGCCTCGAACGCCTCGAGCCGGGCGCGGCCGTCGTCCGCCGTTGGATCGGCGCCGGCGATCAGCCAGCGCGGCGGCCCCGTGCCGGCGACGCGCTCCTCGAGCCCGAGCAGCAGCACGCGGGGCCGCGCGCCCGCGCCGGCGACGAGCAGGGCCTGGCGCGGATGCGCGGGCGGACCGGCGAGCGGGCCCGCGGCCGAGCCGCCGAGGCCGTTGCCGATCCACCACGCGGCGGCGGACATGGCTAGAGCACCGCCGGGCGCCGCATCACCGCCGACAGCGGCGCGAGGTTCACGTCGCCGAGGCGCTTCGGCGCGGTGGCCCGCTGGAGCCACTCGCGCGCCAGCGGCGTGGCCCGCACCCAGACGGTCAGCCGCCCGCGCGCGCGGGTCCGCGCGAGGATCTCGCTCCAGCGTTCGTCCAGCGCCCGATCGCCGGCGGCGCGCGTCTCGAGGTCGAGCACGGCGTCGGGTTCCTCGTAGACCACGCCCATCTCCGCCGCCACCGGGCGGCACACCGCGCCCGCGGCGGGCTGGACGTGGATGAAGGGCAGCCCCCGTCGCCGCAGCTCACGGAAGATCGCGCGCATCAGCGTCATGTCCTGGGTGGCGAAGGAGCCCATGTGGTTCGCCACCCCGACCACGGCGCCGGACTGGTCGAGCCAGCGCCGCACCGTGCCGGTGGCGTGATCAGGCTTGGTGGTGACCAGCAGCGTGCCCGGGCCGGGATCGAGCTGCGGGTAGTTGACCGGCTCGAGCGGGATGTGCAGCACGATCTCGCGGTCGCGCTCGTGCGCGGCGCGGAACAGCTCCCCGCTCGACCGGGCGCCCGGCACGATCGCCACGGCGAAGGGCGGCGACAGGGCGAAGGTCCGGCGCGCCGCCTCGACGTCGTCGCCGAAACCGTAGAGCACGATCGCCAGCCGCGGGGCCGCCCGGTCCGTCTCGTCGCGCGACGTCGGCCGCGCGGTGACACGCAGCTCGACCAGCGGGTGCCGCGGCAGGCCGAGGAGCAGCAGCAGGCCGGTGGCCCCGTGATCCTCGCGGCCGCCGAGCACGACACCGCCCAGAGCCTCGATGCGGCGGCTCACCGCGTAGTTCGTCTGCAGCAGCGAGACGCCCGGCGGCAATCCCACCCGCCAGCGCTGCGGCGAGCCGTCACGGGGAAGCTCGGCCTCGGCGATGCTGTCGCCCGGCACGCCCACGGCGTCCAGTCCGGCGCGGATCTCGCGCGCGAGCAGCGGGACCACCCGGGTCCGATCGCGCAGGCCCCAGCGGGCCTGCGTCATCTGGCCGCGCCCGGAGCGCGCCAGCACCCAGGCCTCGCCGCCCAGGAAGAGCAGGGCGGCGATGGCCACGAGCGCCAGGAGCGCACGCGGCAGGGCGGAGGAGCGGCGGGATCGTCGGGTCATGGCGATTCGGGAGTCGCGGGCCAACTTAGGAGGCCCGGCCCGGTTCGTCAACGGTCGGTCGCGGCCGGTGGGTCCTCGCGGATTTGCACGGGTGTGACACGCGACCGGCCGGGCGGTGCCACGCTGTCTCCAGGCAGCACGACCGGCGGCCGCGGCCCGTCGCGGCGGAGCGACACCACGGGAGTCGAGACCTCATGCTCTTGCGACGACTGCTCTTGTCCTCGTTGGTCCTGGCGGTGTTCTGTGGCGCGATCCCGGCGCAGGGTGGGGTGACGCCCTGCTGTCCGCATCGCACTGGCAAGGCGCGGCTGGTGCGCCTCGGCGGCCTCGGACTGCCGACGAACGGCGCCGGCGAGGAGTCGGTGGTGGAGTCCTGCGAGGCCTGCAGCGCCTGGGAGGTCTGCGCCATGGAGCTGGAGCGCGCGGGCGCCGGCGTGCAGGCGGTGCCGTTGCGCAACGGTGTCATGGCCGTCTACACCTCCTCCAACCCCGAGGGGATGCGGGTCATCCGCAGCGCCCTGACCCGCTACCAGGAGCACATGGTCGCCCTGACCATGACCGGCGAGGCCGTGCGGCTCTGCCCGGCCTGCCGCCTGTTGCGCGGGGCGGCGGCCAGCGGGCGGCTGATGCGGGAGGTGATCCCGGTCGAGAAGGGCGCCATGCTGCTCATGACGTCGCCCGATCCGGCCGTGATCTCGATGCTCCGCGCCGAGGCCGGGGTCGCGCCGGCGTCGCGGACCGCGCGCTGAGGCGCCGCGCTCCACCCCGGAGCCGGATGTCCCGCTCGAGGCCGGCGATCCGGCGGCGCCATTGCCGCGGGAAGGCCCGCGGGCTACGCTGACGCGGCATGGCCACTCCCTCCACGAGCGTTCGCATGAGCCGTCGCGTGCTGGCCCTGGTCGGGCTGGGGGTGGCGCTGCCCGCCCTGCTGCTGGCCGGCCTCGGTATCTACCTGACCCTGCGCATCACGCACGCGGTCGAGGAGGAGAGCCGGCGCTACGACAGCTACATCGCCGCCCAGGTCGGCGAGGCCTTCGAGCGCGAGCTGCTCGACGATCTGCGCCGCCGCATCGTGCCGGCCGAGAACGTGGCCCGGGCCGGCGGCGACTCGGCGGCGGTGATGGCGGCGCTGCGCTACGCCGCGGTCGGGCTGGGGGCCCCGCACTTCATGCGCGAGGGTGAGCTGCCCGGCACCACCGGCATCATCGTCGAGTCCACGCCGCTGCTCTACGCGCGGGGGACCGGCCCGCGGCGCGGCTACACCTTCGCCGGCCTGCTGCTGCGCGGGCCCACCGGCGAGGTGCTGGGCGCCGGCGGCTGGTGGTTCGATCCGCGGCGCTTCCTGGTCAGCCGCCTCGAGCCGGTGGTGCTCACGCGCCTGCCCGAGAACCCGCGGCTCTACGGCGGCATGGTGGCGGCGCGGCGGCTGAGCGTGGCGCTGCTCGGGCCCTACGACGAGGAACTGCGGCGGGTGCGGCAGCCGGGCGCGGGCGCGCCCAGCCGCACCGAGGAGCTGGGCGGTCCGCTCGAGGGCTTCCGGGTGAGCGTCTCGCCGGCACAGGACGCGCCGGTGGTGTGGGCGACGCGCTTCATCGGACTGATGATCACCTTCATCGGCCTGGTGGCGATGGTGATCCTGGTCGCCACCCTGTTCGGGCTGCGCTACGCCACCCGGCAGCTCGAGCTCGCCCACCTCAAGTCGAGCTTCGTCTCGAACGTCACCCACGAGCTGAAGACCCCGATCGCCCTCATCCGGCTGGCGGCGGAGACGCTCGAGCTGCAGCGCTACCGCACCCCCGAGGAGGGCCGCTCGTTCGTGGCCAGCATCGTGCGCGACACCAAGCGGCTGCAGCGGTTGGTGGACAACATCCTCGATTTCGCCCGGATCGAGGCCGGGCAGGCCCGGCTGCGGCTGGAGCCGGTGGACCTGGCGCGGCTGGCGGCGGAGACCGTCGAGGACTTCCGGCCGCGGCTCGAGCAGCAGGGCTTCCGGGTCGAGACCGATCTGCCGGAGGGCTTGCCGACGGTGCGCGGTGACGTCACCATGCTGCAGCACTGCCTGCTCAACCTGCTGGACAACGCGCTCAAGTACTCGCGCGAGCAGCGCGAGGTGCGGGTGTCGGCCGCGGCCCGCGACGGTGCGGTGGCGGTCGCGGTGGCCGACCGCGGGATCGGCATCGCCCCTGCGGACCAGAAGTACGTGTTCGAGAAGTTCGTCCGGGTGGAAACCGGCCTCGTCCACGACGTCAAGGGCGCGGGCCTGGGTCTGTCACTGGTGCAGCAGATCGTGCGCGCGCACGGCGGGCGCGTGGAGCTCGTGAGCAGCCCCGGCGAGGGCAGCACGTTCACGCTCGTGCTCCCCCGCGCCGAGGCAACCGAAGCTCCCCGCCGTCCCGCGGGGCCGGGACCGGCGGAGCCGGGGAAGGAGGAGGGATGAAGCGAGTCCTGATCGTCGAGGACGAGGAAGGCCTGCTCGAGGGCCTGGCGCACAACTTCAGGTTCGAGGGCTACGAGGTTCTCACGGCCACGAACGGCCAGGAGGGGCTGCGCACCGCGCTCAAGCAGAAGCCCGACCTCGTGCTGCTCGACATCATGCTGCCGGAGAAGGACGGCTTCACCGTGCTCAAGGAGCTGCGGCAGCGGCACCGCGACATCCCGGTGCTGGTGATGACCGCGCGCAACTTCGAGGCCGACGTGGTCAAGGGCTTCGACCTCGGCGCGGACGACTACGTCACCAAGCCCTTCGGGGTGAAGGAGCTGCTGGCCCGCGCCAAGCGGCTGCTGGCCCGCGGGCCTTCGGGCGCGCCGGCTCCCGGACCGACCGTGTACGCCTTCGGCGACGTCGAGGTGCGTTTCGAGCCGCGCGAGGTCCACAAGGCCGGCGTCCAGGTGGCGCTCTCCTTCAAGGAGTTCGAGCTGCTCAAGTACCTGATCGAGCACCGCGGCCGCACCGTGTCGCGCGAGGAGCTGCTCGAGGAGATCTGGGGCGTGGACGAGGAGCTGGGGGTGACGACGCGCACCGTGGACACGCACGTCTCGAACCTGCGCTCCAAGCTGGGCGCGGGCTTCGCCCAGCCGTTCATCGTCGCCGTGCACAAGGTGGGCTACAAGTTCGTCGAGCCCTGAGCACGTCGCGGCCCCGCGATGCGCACCGGCCCGGTCCCGCGACCGGGCCGGCGCCGTTCCGGGGGGCGGCGCCGGCGGTCAGTCCCGCGCCGCCGCCCGGGCCAGCCGCGCGAACTCCTCGAGCGAGAGCGTCTCGCCGCGGCGCCGGCCGTCGAGGGCGGCGGTGCGGCAGAGCCGCTCCACCCCCGCGCGGTCGAGGGCGAGCGATTCCGCCAGCGTGTTGGCGAGCTGCTTGCGGCGCATGCGGAACGCGCCGCGCACGATGCGGAACAGCAGCTCCTCGTCGGCCTCGACCGGCGGGCCCTCGCGCAGGCGGAAGCGCACCAGCATGCTGTCCACGTCGGGCCGCGGCCAGAAGGCCGGCGCGCGCACGAGCAGCAGCGGCTCGAGCAACGCGTGGTAGCGGGCGAACAGCGTGAGCGAGCCGTAGGCCGGCGTGCCGGGCGCGGCGGCCAGACGCTCGGCGTACTCCTTCTGCACCAGCAGCACGGCGCTGGCGACCACGGCGCGGGCGGCGAAGATGCGCTCGAGCAGCGGGGTGGTGATGTTGTAGGGGATGTTGCCGACCACGACGAGCCGCGCGGCGTCGTGCTCGCGGGCGAGGGCGGCGAGGTCCACGTCGAGGAAGTCGCCCTCGACCACCTCGAGGCGCGCCAGCTCGGCCAGTTCCTCGCGCAACAGGGCGGCGAGGCCGGTGTCCTTCTCCACCGCGATCACGGCGCGGGCGCGGGCCGCCAGTCCCGGGGTGAGCGCGCCGGCCCCGGGTCCGATCTCGACCACGACGTCGTCGGACCCGACCCCGGCGAACTCCACGATGCGCCCGGCGAGGTCGGAGCGCACCAGGAAGTTCTGCCCCATGCGCTTGAGCGGCGAGAGGCCGCGCTCGGCGAGCGCGCGCTTCACCCGCGTCAACTCGCTGCCCTCGGCGGCGGCGCGGCGGGTGAGCCAGGCCGAGGCCCGGGTCCGGTGGGGGGGAAGGTCGCCCATGGCGGCAGTGTACGGGGCGGGGCGGGCGGCGGCCAGCGTCGGGCGCCCGGGGCGGTGGGGCCGGCCACCGTGATATAGTCCCCGGCCGTGTTATCACGCTTGAAACGTCTCCTCCTCGGCGGTCCGCGCAACCTGCGCGACCCGCTCACCTTCCACGCCATCTCGCTCGTCGCGCTGCTGGCGTGGGTCGGGCTCGGCGCCGACGGCCTGTCCTCCTCGGCCTACGGTCCGGACGAGGCGTTCCGCGCCCTCGGCACCCACCACTACCTCGCCATCGCGCTGGCCCTGGCCACCACCATCACCGTGGTCATCCTCTCGGTGGCCTACTCGCAGATCATCGCCCACTTCCCCTTCGGCGGCGGCGGCTACGTCGTCGCCTCGCGCCTGCTGGGACCGAAGTGGGGCGTGGTCTCGGGCTCGGCGCTGCTGGTGGACTACGTCCTCACCATCGCCACCTCGATCGCCAGCGGCACCGACCAGGTCTTCAGCGTCCTGCCCCCGGAGTGGGCCGGCGCCAAGGTGATGGTGGCGGCGGTGGTGATCGGTCTGCTGGTGCTGCTGAACCTGCGCGGGGTCAAGGAATCGGTCACCGTGCTGGCGCCGGTCTTCGCCCTGTTCGTGCTCACCCACGCCATCCTCATCTTCGGCGGTATCGGCGGGCACCTCGGCCGCGTGCCGGAGGTCCAGCACGAGGTGACGAGCGGCTTCCGCGGCGGCCTGGCCACCCTGGGCTTCCTCGGCATCTTCGCCGTGTTCGCGCGGGCCTACTCGATGGGCGCCGGCACCTACACCGGCATCGAGGCCGTCTCGAACGGGCTGCAGATCATGCGCGAGCCGAAGGTGCGCACCGCCCGGCGCACCATGACCTACATGGCCGTCTCGCTGGCCCTCACCGCCGCCGGCATCCTCGTCTGCTACCTGCTGTTCCGCGTCGCCCCCGAGCCGGGCCGGACCATGAACGCCGTGCTGCTCGACCGCTTCGCCGGCGCCTGGCGGCCGGGCGGGCTGCCGCTGGGGCGGGGCTTCATCGTGGTGACGCTGGTGGCCGAGGCGGCGCTGCTGTTCGTGGCCGCGCAGGCGGGCTTCATTGACGGCCCGCGGGTGATGGGCAACATGGCGAGCGACTCGTGGTTCCCGCACCGCTTCGCCCAGCTCTCCAGCCAGCTCACCATGCAGAACGGCGTGATGCTGATGGGGCTGGCCTCGATCGGCGTGCTGTTCTACACGCACGGCAACATCACCGCCCTCCTGATCATGTACTCGATCAACGTGTTCGTGACCTTCTCGCTCTCGCAGCTCGGCATGCTGCGCTTCTGGTGGAAGCGGCGCGGGCCGGGCCGGCGGCGCGGCTTCCTCGTGCACGGGGTCGCCCTGCTGATGTGCGTGAGCATCCTCACCGGCACGATCATCGAGAAGGGGCGCGAAGGCGGCTGGATCACCCTGGCGGTGACGGCGGTGGTGGTCGGTCTGTGCCTGCGCGTCCACCGGCACTACGAGCGGACGCGGGCGAGCCTGCGCCGCCTCGACGAGGTGATGACCAACCTGCCGGTGACGAGCCATGCCGCGCCGCCGCCGCTCGATCCCGCGCAGCCGCTGGGCGTGATGCTGGTGGGGGCGTTCGGCGGGCTCGGCCTGCACGCCCTGCTCGACTCGCAGCGGCTCTTCCCCGGGCACTTCCGCCAGTTCCTCTTCGTCTCGGTCGGCGTCGTGGACTCGGCGACCATGAAGGGCGTGGAGGAGGTGGACCGCGTCGAGGCCGCCACCCACGAGGCGCTCGAGCGCTACGTCGCCACCGCACGCGGGCTCGGGTTGTCGGCCGAGTACCGCATGGCCGTGGGCACCGAGGCGGCGCCGGAGCTGGAGGAGCTGTGCGCGGGGATCGCCCGCGAGTACCGGCGCAGCGTGTTCTTCGCCAGCCGGCTGGTGTTCGAGGACGAGCGCTGGTACCAGCGGCTGCTGCACAACGACACCGCCCACGAGATCCAGCGGCGGCTGCAGTTCCGCGGCCTGCACACCATCATCGTGCCGGTGCGCGTCTTCAAGCCGCGGGCCGCCTGAGGCGCGGCCGCGCCGCTCACGCCACGTCGGGCCAGTCGGCGAGCACCTCGCGGGCCATGTCGCGGGCGTAGCGGTCGGGCGAGTGGGCGGCGATGCGTTCCAGTTCGCGCCGCCCCTCGGTCCCGAACTCGCGCAGCGCGTGCGCCGCGTGGTGCCGCACCCACCAGGCCGGGTCGGTGAGCCGGGTGGGGAGCGCCAGCAGCGCGATCTCGGCCCGCATGTGGCCGAGGGCGTGCGCGGCCTGGGCGCGGACCGCCCAGGCCTGGTCCTGCAGGGCGCCGACCAGCGAGGTGGCGCAGTCGGTGGCCTCCATGCGTCCCAGGGCGCGCGCGGCGGCGATGCGCTGCTCGACGTCGCCCTCGCGCAGGCGACGCTCGACCGCCCGGCGGGCGGCGTGGTGACGCGCCAGGCCCAGCGCCTCGATGATCGCGCGGTCCATCGCCGCGTCGCCGGTGCCGCGCTCGAGCGCCGCGGTCAGCGCCGGCAGCCCGCCGTGGCCGAAGGCGCAGAGCAGGCCGACGCGCTGGCGGTGCGGACGGCGTCCCACCGCGTGCGGGTTGTCCAGCACCCAGGCCAGTGCGCGGCGATCGCGGTAGCGCGCCAGCGCGGCGGCGGCGGCGGCGGTGACCAGCTCGGGACCGTCGGTCATGGCCGCGCGCAGGGCGCGGCGCGAGGCGGTCGAGAACAGGAGCCCCATCCGGCGCGCGGCCAGCTCGCGCCGCCACGGCGACTCCTCGCGCAGGGCGCGGCGCTCCTCCTCGAGGTGCGGGCCGCCGGCCAGCGCGCGCGAGAGACGCAGCCAGCCGGCGCCGCGGCTCACCAGCTCCTCGATCGTCGTCCAGAAGACGCTCGGCTCGGCCGTCTCCGCCTGCGCGGTCAGCTCGTCGGCGTCGAGTCGCTGCTCGAGGAAGGCGCGCACCGCCTGGGCGAAGTCGGCGACGCGGCGCCGATCCCGGCGG
This sequence comes from uncultured bacterium, assembly GCA_964398895.1. Lineage (GTDB taxonomy): Bacteria > Eisenbacteria > RBG-16-71-46 > RBG-16-71-46 > RBG-16-71-46 > JANXPZ01. The sequence continues at coordinate 25,954 of CAYNPF010000002.1, read as the reverse complement.
CGCTCGCGGCGCTGGAGCGCGCGCAGCGCCCACACCGCGGCCACGGCGGCCGTGGTGATGACGAGGGCCGACAGGGCGCCGGCATGCGGCAGCGAGGACGGTCCGGGCATGATCGGGTTATCGGCCCGGCGAGGCAGTGCCTTGAGCCGCAAAGGGCTGCGGGGCCGGAAGCGGTCGCGGCGATTCGCGCGCCCGCCCCCGCAGGCGCGGGCTCACGAATCGTCCGGGCTAGCCGATCGGGAAACGGAAGAGGTCGCGGGCGTTCGCGGTGGTGATGCGGTCGGCCTCGGCGGCCGTCCAGTCGCGCAGCTCGCAGAGCCGGCGCACCACCCGGGGCAGCAGCCCGGGCTCGTTGCGCCGCAGCGAGCGGGGTTCCGGTTCCAGCCACGGCGCGTCGGTCTCGAGCACCAGCAGCTCGGCCGGCGCGGTGCGCACCGCGTCGGTGAGCGGCCCGTGGCCGTAGGTCAGGCAGCCGCCCAGGCCCAGCTTGAAGCCCAGCGCCGCCGCGCGCTCGACGGCGGCCGGACCGTCGTCGAAGCAGTGCAGCACGCCGCCGGCCGCCGGCCGGACCTCCTCGAGGATGGCCAGCGTCTCGGCCAGGGCCTGGCGCTGGTGGATGACCACCGGCAGGCCCAGCTCGTCGGCCAGGGCGAGCTGGGCGCGGAACCAGCGCTCCTGGTCGGCGCGCGGCGCACGGTCGCGGTAGAAGTCGAGGCCCATCTCGCCCAGCGCCACCACGCGCGGGGCGCGCGCCGCCTCGCGCAGCGTCGTCCGCCACTCGTCCGGCACGCGGCCCGCCTCGTTGGGGTGCACGCCGAGGCAGAGGAAGATCGCCGGATGCTCGCGGGCCAGCGCCTCGGCGCGCGGGAGGATCTCGGGGGCGTAGACGACCTCGACGAGGTGCGTCACGCCGGCGACGCGGGCGCGGTCGAGCACACGCTCGCGGTCGTCGTCGAAGCGCGGATCGGCGAGGTGGCAGTGGGTGTCGATCATGGGGGGACGACGGCGCCCCGGAGGGCGCCGTCCCGCCTACTTCGCCTTCGCCGGGCCCGCCGGCTTCGGCGGCGCGCCGCTCGTGGCCTTGAGGTCAATGCGCGGGAAGAGGATCACCGGCTCGCCCAGCGGGCGCGCCGCCGGGGCGCCGAACTCGGGACGGGCCGCGCCGCCGGCCGGGGCCGCGGGCGTGCCGGGCAGGCCGAGCACGCGCCACAGCTCCTCGCACTTGCCCGGGATCACCGGCCAGGCCCAGATCGCCACGAGCCGCAGCGTCTCGAGCAGCGCGTTGAGCGCGGTGCCCAGCTCGGCGCGGCGGGCCGGGTCCTTGGCGAGGTCCCAGGGGCGCGAGCGGTCCACGAATTCGTTGGCGCGCTCGATCGCCCGCCAGGCGCTGGCCAGGCCGTCGTTGAGCCGCAGCTCGTCGTAGGCCCGCGGCACCTCGTCGGCGGCCGCGGCGGCCGCGGCGGTGAGGGCGTCGAACGCCTCGCGCACCGTGGCGTCGGCGAACGACTCCGGCGCCCATTCGGGCGGCGTGGCGCCGGCGTAGCCGTTGTGCACCAGCTTCACCGTGCGGCTGACGAGGTTGCCGAGCTTGTTGGCGAGGTGGGTGTTGCAGTGTTCGACGAACAGTTCGAGCGAGAACTCGCCGTCGCCGCCGGTGGGGATGGCGTCCACCAGGTAGAAGCGCAGCGCGTCGGCGCCGAAACGCGCCACCAGATCCATCGGGTCCACGACGTTGCCGAGCGACTTGCCCATCTTGACCTGCTCGGCGGCCGCCCCGTCCTTTGCGGACTTCGGCACGGTGATGAAGCCGTGCACGAAGACCTGGCGCGGCAGCGGCACGCCGGCCGCGAGCAGCATGGCCGGCCACAGCACGCAGTGGAAGCGGCTGATGTCCTTGCCGATCAGGTGGAAGGCATTGGTGTACTGCGGCTGCCCGGTGCCGGCCCACGCCGCGCCGGGGCGCCCCTGGCCGTCGAGCTCCTGGAACTCGTCCTGGCGCGCGGCGCCGGGACCGCCGGTCTCGCCCTGCCGGGCCAGCCACCACTTGGTGTAGATGCGCTGCGGCCAGCCCAGCGCCGAGAGGTAGTTCAGCAGTGCGTCGGGCCAGACGTAGACGGTGTGCCCCTCGCCGCCCTTGATCTCCTCGGGCAGCGGGATGCCCCAGCGCAGGTTGGGGCGCGAGACGCTGACGTCCTCGAGCCCGCCGCGGATCAGGCTGACCACCTCGTTGCGGCGGTAGTCGGGCTGGATGAACTCGGGGTGGGCCTCGATGTGCTTCAGCAGCGCCTCGTCGTACTCGGAGAGCCGGAAGAAGAAGTTCGATTCCTTGATCTCCTTAGGCTTCTTCTTGTGCTCGGGGCAGCGGCCCTTGTCGTCCAGCTCCTTCTCGGCCTTGAAACCCTCGCAGCCCTCGCAGTACAACCCGGAGTACTCGCCCTCGTAGATGGCCGGCGCGCCGGTGCGCGGGGTCAGCGCCTGCGCCAGCCGCCGCATCAGCTCCTGCACCGCCAGCTCGTGGCGGCGGTCGGAGGTGCGGATGAACTGGTCGTAGGACACCCCCAGCTTCTCCCAGGCGGAGGTGAAGGTCCGCGACATCCGGTCCACGAAGGCCTGCGGCTCGAGCCCCGCCTTCTCGGCGGCGGCGGCGATCTTCTGGCCGTGCTCGTCGGTGCCGGTGAGGAAGTAGGTGGCGTCTCCGCGCTGGCGGTGGATGCGCGCGATGGTGTCGGCCAGCACCTTCTCGCAGGCGTGACCGAGGTGGGGCTGGCCGTTGACGTAGTCAATGGCGGTGGTGATGTAGAAGCGTTTCGGCACGGTATCTCCCGGGGTGGCTCGTGAACGGGAGATTATAGCGAAACCGGAGCGGCGCGTGCGAGGACCGGCGAAGCCCGTGGGCGGGCGGCACCTGCGCCGCCCGCGCGCCCCGCGGTGTGATGGCGCCGCGTCCCCTGCGTATAGTAGGGCGGATGGCGAACGCGAGCGGAATGATCGGGAGACTGGCGGGGTGGCTGACCCCGGCCCGGGAGGCGGATTGGGACGCGTTGTACGCGGAGCAGTTGCCCCGCGTCTACAACTTCTTCCGCTACCGGGTGGGGGACGGTCCCGAAGCCGAGGACCTGACCTCCGTCACCTTCGAGAAGGCCTGGCGGGCGCGGGACCGGTACCGGCGCGACCTCGGGGCCTTCTCCACCTGGCTCCTGACCATCGCCCGCAACGTCGCCATTGACGCGTACCGCCGCGACGCCGCGCGTCCGCACGTGCCACTCGACGCAGCCGCCGAGCTGGCCGCGGGCCCGACGCCGGAGGAGACGGCGGTGCTGCGGTCGGACTGCGAGCGCCTGTCGCGGCTGCTGGCCGGGCTGCCGGACCGCAACCGCGAGCTGCTGGCGCTCAAGTACGGCGCGGGGCTCGCGAACCGGGCGATCGCCCGGCTCACCGGACTGACGGCATCGAACGTCGGCACCATCCTGCATCGCACGATCCGGGATCTGCGTGACGACTGGTAGGAGGACGGAGATGGACGAACGCGAACTTCTCGCGATGCGCCGCGAGCCGCGGCCGGAATTCGCCCGCGAGCTGCGGGAGCGGCTGCACCGCCAGGGACCGGCCCGCGCGGCGGCCGGCGCGGGCGCGCCGCGCCTCGGCTGGGCGCTGGCCGCCGGACTGACGGTGGCGGTGGCGGTGCTGGGCTTCACCGTCCCGGCGGTGCGGGTGTCGGCGCAGGCCTTCCTCGACCTGTTCCGGGTGCGCAACTTCGCGGCGGTCTCGGTGGATCCCGCCCGGCTCGAGCGCCTGAAGGACGAGCGCCTCGATCCCGCCTCGGTGCTGGCCGGCGGCCGGCCCGAGGTGCTGCAGGAACCGTCGGCGCCCCGTGCGGTCGCCACGGTGGCGGAGGCCTCGACCCTTGCCGGCTTCCCCGTGCGCACGCCGTCGTCGCCGGCCGGCGTGACGGCCGACAGCATCACCGTGATCGGCGCCGGTGCGGTGCGCTTCGCGGTGGACGGCGCCCGGTTGCAGCGGGTCTTCGAGCTGCTCGACCTGCGCGACCTCGAGGTGCCGGCCGGGCTCGCCGGCCAGGCGATCACCGTCCGCACCTCGCCGACGGTGCACCAGCTCCTGCATCGCGGGCAGCGGTCGGTCGCGCTGATCCAGGCGCGCAGCCCGGAGGTCGAGCTGCCGGCGGGCGTGGACCTGGCCCGGCTCGGCGAGATCGGCCTGCGCGTGGCCGGCCTCGACGCCGGCGAGGCGCGTCGCTTCGCCCGCTCGGTGGACTGGCACAGCACGCTGGTCGTGCCGGTGCCGCTCGACGCCGCCTCGTTCACGACGGTGAGTGTGCACGGCCACCAGGCCCTGCTGGTACGCTCCAGCGGTCATTCGCCCGACGGCGAGCCGGGAGCGCGGCGGACGGACCGCCTGCTGTTGTGGAGTGACGGCGACATGGTGTACGCGCTGGCCGGCGGGCCCGACGAGGTCGAGCTGGTCGAGCTGGCCGAGTCGCTGAACTAGGGGGGATCGTGACCTCGCCCGTCATCGAGACGCGTGGGCTGTGCCGGCGGTTCGGGGACAAGGTCGCCGTGGTTGACCTGTCGCTGAGCGTGGCGGCGGGCGAGGTCTTCGGCTTCCTCGGCCCGAACGGGGCGGGCAAGACCACGTCGCTCAAGATGCTGCTCGGCCTGGTCCGCCCCAGCGCCGGCGAGGCGCGGGTGCTGGGGCGTCCGCTCGGCGACCGGCGCGCCCTGGGGCGGGTCGGCTTCCTGCCCGAGCACTTCCGCTTCCCCGACTGGCTCACCGGGCGCGAGTTGCTGGAGTTCCACGGCCGCCTGTTCGGGCTGCACGGCGCGCCGCTGCGCGCGCGGGTGGACGGGCTGCTGGAGCGCGTGGACCTGCTCGACGCCGCGCACCGGCGGCTGCGCGACTACAGCAAGGGCATGCTGCAGCGCGTCGGCCTGGCCCAGGCGCTGCTGGCCGAGCCGGCGCTCGTCTTCCTCGACGAGCCGACCTCGGGGCTGGACCCGCTCGGTCGCCGTCTGGTGCGCGACGTGATCGGCGAGCTGCGCGGGCGGGGCGTGACCGTGTTCCTCAACTCGCACCTGCTCGGCGAGGTGGAGGCGACCTGCGACCGCGTGGTGTTCCTCAAGCAGGGCCTGACCGTGCACGAGCTGTCGCTCACCGCGCCGGGCGCGGCGGGGATCACGGTCGAGCTGCGGCTCGGTCCGCACGACGCCGGACTGCTGGCGGCGCTGACGCGCTTCGGTCGCGAGCCGGCCGAGGCCGATGGCTGGGTGAGCCTGGGGGTGGATCGCGACGAGACGCTGCCCGAGCTGGCGCGGTGGCTGGTCGCCGGGGGTGTGGCGCTGCACGAGATGCGCTGCCGCCGCAAGTCGCTCGAGACCTGGTTCCTCGAGGTCATGGGCGACGGACAGCGGCCGGGGTGAGACGATGAACGGATTCCTGACCATCCTGCGGCTCACGGTGCACGAGGCCTCGCGGCGCCGCATCCTGCTCGCCGCCCTGCTCGGCGGGGTCGCCTTCCTCGCCCTCTACGGCACCGGCTTCTACTTCGTCGGGCGGCAGATGCAGCACCAGCCGGTGGTCTCGCTGCTGGAGCGCCGCATGGCGCTGAACCTCCTGCTGCTGGCCGGGCTCTTCGCGGTGGACCTGCTCGGCGTGATGGCCGCGGTGCTGCTGCCGGCCGACACGCTCTCGGGCGAGATCGCCTCGGGCGTCCTGCAGACGGTGGCGTCGAAGCCGGTGCGGCGCTCGGCGATCCTGCTCGGCAAGTGGGCGGCGTTCGTGCTGCTGGTGACCGCCTACCTGCTGCTGCTGGCCGGCGGCGTGCTGGTGATCGGCCGATCGCTGGGCGGCTTCCTGCCGCCGAACGCGGGCACGGGCCTGGCGCTCATGGTGCTCGAGGGCGCGCTGCTGGTGACGATGGTGATCGCCTGCGGCACCCGCTTCGGCACCATCACCAACGGCATGATCGTCCTCGGGCTGCACGGGCTGGCCTTCGTCGGCAACTGGGTGGAGCAGATCGGCACCTTCGTCGGCAACGACGCGGCGCGCTCGGTGGGCACGATCGCCAGCCTGATCATGCCGAGCGAATCGCTGTGGCAGCTCGCCGCCTCGCGGATGCAGCCCACGGTCATGCGCGAGCTGCACATGGGACCGTTTTCGCCGGCCTCGGTGCCGAGTCCGGCGATGGTGGTGTGGGCGGTCGGTTACCTGCTGGTCGCGCTGCTGCTGGCGCTGCACACCTTCCGCCGCCGCCCGCTGTAGGGCCGCGGGCTCAGGCGCCCTCGCCCTCCTCGATCGTCTCGCCGTCCGGCTCGCGCTCCGCCGCCGCGCCCGCGGCCGGGCCGCCGCGCGGCCACGGCCCCGGCGGCAGCTCGTCGAGGCCGACGCGGTGCTCCTGGCCGTCGCCGTCGCGCAGCCACACCGCGCGCCGGTGCAGCTCGGTGCGCACCACCTGGCAGGGCCCCAGCCCGGTGCGCAGGCGGGCGCCGACCGGCGGCAGCTCGGCGGCGTTCTGGCGGTAGAGGGCCAGCTCGTAGGCCAGGCAGCACATCAGGCGGCCGCAGGCGCCGGAGATCTTGGTCGGGTTCAGCGTGAGCTGCTGCTCGCGCGCCATGCGCAGGGTGACGGGATGGAAGTCCCGCAGCCAGGTCGAGCAGCAGAAGGCGCGCCCGCACGGCCCGCAGCCGTCGAGACGCTTGGCCTGGTCGCGCACGCCGATCTGGCGCAGCTCGATGCGGGTCTGGAAGCGGGCGGCGAGGTCCTTGACCAGCTCGCGGAAGTCCACCCGGTGCTCGGCCGAGAAGTAGAAGGTGATGCGGTGGCCGGTGAAGGAGGCCTCGACCTCGGAGAGGTCCATCTTCAGCTCGCGGACGGCGATCCGCTCGCGGCAGTACTCGAAGGCCTCGCGCTCGCGCTGGTCGAGATGGTCCTCGAGGTCGAGGTCCTCCTCGGTGGCCTTGCGGATGATCTCGCGGGTGACGTTGCCGGGGAGCTTCAGCTCGACGAGGGCGGGATCGCGCAGGCACACGCTGCCGATCGTCTCGCCGTGCTCCGCCTGGACGACGACGCGGTCGTGCCGCTGCAGGGACAGGTGCCGGGAATTGAGGAAGAAGTCCTTGCGCGATCCGCGCAGGCAGACCTGCACGATCTCGGACATCTCGAAACCTCTATGGGCGGCAGGAGCCGCCGGACCGGTCTCGCGACCGGGGCTTCGCGTGGACGGCGTTCCGACCCGGGGGCCCCGGGGCGGCTATGGAAGACCCTCGACCGCGAGGGAGACGGGGGCCAGCATAGCGCAGGGGACCACGGGTCGCCTACGGTGCCGGGCGGGCGTGGTGCGGGGCCGCTCCCGACGCGGCCCGGGAACTCAGTGCCAGAGGGCCAGCAGGGCGATGAGCAGGGCCAGGGCGGACAGCACCGGGACGTCGAGGCGGCCGCGGCGCAGGGCGGGTGGCCGGGCGTGCCGGAGGCCGAAGCCGCGGGCCTCGGCGGCGATGGCGATCTCGTCGGCCCGGCGCAGCGCCCCGCTCATCACCGTCAGGGCGGCCAGCCGCAGCGCCTGGCGGCGCCGGTGGCGCAGGCCGCCCCGCATCCGCAGCGTGTCCCAGGTGTGGAGCGAGGAGCGTTCGAGCGCCGGCAGCAGGTGCACCGCCACGCCCAGCGTGAAGCCCAGCCCGGGCAGCCCGGCGCGCTCGAGCAGCCCGGCCAGCTCGCCGGGCGAGGTCGCCGCCGCCAGCCCGCGGGTCGCGACCAGGATGGCGAGGGCCCGCACCGCCATCCACGACCCGGCGGCCAGCCCGGCGCGCGAGAGGGCAAGGGGGCCGAGGTGGACGTCGGGCCGGCCGAGCCACAGCGCGCCGGAGACCAGCAGCACCGCGGTGAACGTCCATACCAGCGCGCTGCGCGCCACCCGCAGCGCCACCGGGTGGAAGGCGACCGCCAGGCCCACGGCCAGCGCCAGCGCCAGCAGCGAACGCGGCCCGCCGAGCAGCACCGCGGCCAGCAGCACGGCGAGGAAGCAGCCGAGCTGGCCGGGAATGCCGAGGCGGTTGCGGCGCATCAGGCCTCCCCGGCCCGCAACCGGTGGGCGAGCTGCCGGCCCAGCCCGTGGGCGAGCAGGCCGGCGATCGCGCCCGCGCCGGCGTGGAGCACGAGCAACCCCACCAGGATGACCGGGATGGCTCGCGGGTCGAGGTGGAGCAGCCGGGCGCCCGATTCGAGCAGGCGGCGGTAGATCTCGAACATGCCCTTGCCCGCGATCAGGCCCTGGCTCACGAACGGGTGCAGCGGCACCCACAGCGTGCCGGCCGCCCCGCCGATCGCCAGCGGCACGGCGCCGGTCCCGCCGCCGGCCAGGGCCAGGCCCAGCTCGGCCAGCAGGCCCTCGATCAGGATCGCCAGCATCGGGCTCAGCACGATGGCGCCGACGCTGAGGGCCTTGAGCAGGGCGCAGACGACGGCGATGGCCAGCACCGCGCCGCGACGCGGCACGAAGCGGTAGCCGGTCAGGGCGATCAGCAGGCCGATCGTGGTCATCGCCAGTCCCGAGAGCGGCAGCACCAGCGCGTGCAGCAGGGCGCCGAGCGACATCTCGGCCGCGCCCCAGAGCGCGCCGAACACGGCGATCGTGACCAGGTTCCGCGTGGGCCAGCTCCTCATGCGTCGGTCTCCCTCATCGAAGGTGGGGCGGTCGCCGCCAGGCGGCCGCCGTGCAGGTAGAGCGTGCGCCGCGCGTAGCGGGCCGCCAGGTCGTGATCGTGGGTGATCAAGAGCACGGCGCTGCCGCGCGCGTTCAGGTCGGCGACCAGCGTCATCAGCCGCTCGAGGTGCGCCCAGTCCTGCCCCAGGGTGGGCTCGTCGAGGATGAGCAGGCGCGGCGTCAGCGCCAGCGTGGCCGCCAGCACGGTGCGCTGCTGCTGGCCGGCCGAGAGGGCGAGCGGGGCGCGCCCGCGCAGGGCGACGAGGTCGGCGGCGGCCAGCAGCCGCTCGTGCGCGATCGCGTCGAAGACCGCCCAGTTGCGCGGGCCCAGCGCGACCTCGTCCTCCACCCGTTCGGTGAGGAGCTGGTCGAGCGGGTTCTGGCAGAGCAGGCCCGTGCCCGGTCCGGGGGCGGCGGCGGCGCCGCCGGCGATGCGGCGCCCGCGGCGCGGCCGCATCAGCCCGGCCAGCACGCGGGCCAGCGTGCTCTTGCCCGAGCCGTTGCCGCCGACCAGCGCCACGAACTCGCCGGGCGCGAGGCGGAGGTCCACGCCGTCGAGCACCGGCCGCTCGTCCCAGCCCGCGGCGACGTCGCGCAACTCGACCAGCGTCTCCGCCCCGTCCGCGGGCGGCGGCGCGGGCGGCGGGGGGACGCGCTCGGGCCGCGCCAGGCCGAGCGCGCACAGGCGCGGACGGTCGGCGGCGACGGCGGCGGCGGGGCCGTCCACGACGACGCGGCCGTTCTCGAGCAGCACGATGCGTCCGGCGACGCGGGCGGCCTCGGCGATCCGGTGCTCGATGATCAGGACGGTCACGCCGTGCCGGCGATTGAGATCGGCCAGCGTGTCGAGCACCTGCCGCGCGCCCTCGTGGTCGAGGCTGGCCAGCGGCTCGTCCAGCACCAGCAGCGGCGGGCGCATCGCCAGCGCGGCGGCGATGGCCAGGCGCTGCTGCTCGCCGCCGGACAACTCGAGCGGCGCGCGTTCGCGCAGGGCCGCCAGCCCGGTGGCGTGCAGCGCCCAGTCCACGCGCGCCGCGGTCTCGGTCTCGTCGAGCCCGAGGTTGCGCGGCCCGAAGCCGACCTCCTCCGCCACGGTGAGGCAGAAGAGCTGCGTCGCCGGGTTCTGGAACACCAGCCCGACGCGACCGGCCAGCGCGGCCCGCGTCGGTTGCAGCACGTCCAGGTCCGCGACCCGCGCCCGCCCGCTCACCCGCGCCGGCACCACCGCGGGGACCAGCCCGCCCAGCACCCGCGCCAGCGTGGTCTTGCCGCAGCCGGACACGCCGCCGACCAGCACCGACTCCCCGGCGCCGACGCGCAGCGAGACCTGCTCGAGCGCCGGACGCGTGCCGTAGTGGACGGTGAGGTCGTCGAGCCGGATCACGGGGCGATCCCGCCGGCCAGCCGCGCGGCCAGCCGCTCGCGCACCCCGGGCGCGGCGGCCTCGGCGATCCCGGCCCGCGGCCAGCGCGCCCGCGCGCGAGCGAGCAGGCCGGGACGCACGACCACCAGCGCCGTCGCGTAGGCGCCGGAGTCCACGGCGGCGAGGCCCGCGCTCCAGCCGCGGCCCTCCTCCAGCTCGAGCGGGCCCAGTTCGTCCACGACCAGCAGGCCGCAGGGCGTGGCGGCGGCGAGGCGGTCGTTGCCCCAGGCGAGCACGGCCTCGTCGAAGATCCACCTGCGGCTCGTGGTCGCATCGTCCGCCGCGGTGCGCCGCCGGGCGAGACGGCGCAACTCGCCGCTGCGCAGGTCGAGGACCTCGATGCCGATCTTGCTCCCGCCGGCGAACGCCGCCGGGCAGAGCAGGCCGGCCACGTCGCGACCGGCGCGGCGGGCGGCGACGATCAGCGCGCGGCACAGCGCGGACTTGCCGGCGCCCGACGGGCCGGTGACGAGGACGAGCTCGCCGCTCATCGTGCCTCCCGCGCGGCGCAGGCGGCGCAGAGGCCGTAGACGACGAGCTGCTTGCCGGTCACGCGCTCGCGGCTGCGCACGGTGACGCGCGGCAGCGCCTGGTCGGCGAGGCAGCGCATCCGGCCGCAGCGCGTGCACTGGAAGTGCGGGTGGTTCGCGGGGCAGTGGCGGCCGCGCCGCACGTGGGCGCAGAAGCGCCAGATGCCCTCCGCGTCCTGCACGCGGTGCACCAGCCCGGCCGCCAGCAGGGCGGCCAGCGTGCGGTAGAGGGTGACGCGGTCGAGTCCGGCCAGCCCGCGCGCGTCGAGGATCTCGCGGTGGGCCAGCGGGCGACCGCGGCGCGCCAGGACGCCGAGCACCGCGTCGCGGGCCGGCGTGCAGCGCAGGCCCGCGCCCCGGAGCAACTCGCGCCCGGGCGAAGCGGTGCGGGGACGACGGGACGACGCCGACATGGGGTCGCTTCCGGGACGGGGACGGGCGGGCCGGGTGGTCCGCGGAGGCGGGACGCTACCGCGGGCGCGACCGCGGTGCAACCGGGTTGCATCTGGCGCGCGGCGGGGGCGCGGCGATCCGGCTCAGTAGTCCCAGCGCGCCGTGGGATGCGCCGGCCAGCCGGCCGGTGCGGCGGCGGCCGAGGACAGGCGGGTCAGCGCCGAGAACATCGCCAGCTCGGGCGTGACGTTGCCCTCGATGGTGCGCAGCATCTCCTCGAGCACCAGCAGCCGGCGGCGCACCTCGGCCGGCTCGGCCTTCCCGGCCAGGCGGCGCAGGTCGGCCTCGCGGTCGGCGTTCACCAGCTCCTCGCGCGGCGCGCCGTAGCGGGCGCGCAGCAGGTCGCGCAGCCACAGCTCGTGGAACTCGGCCATGCGGCGCAGCGTCTCGCGGCCGGTGCGGCCGTAGCGCATGAAGCCCTGCACCGCCTTCCACAGCGCCGCCGGGTCGCCGGCGCGCGCGGTGGTGAACAGTGCCAGCGCCTCGTCGCGCTCGCGCTGCGGATCGCCCTCGCGCAGGATGAGCGCGCGGGTGAGCGAGCCGGCGGCCAGGGCGGCGAGCAGGCGGGCGGCGGCGGGTTCGACGCCGGCGCGCCGCTCGAGGAAGTCGCGGATCTCCGGCTCGGGCAGCGGGGCGAAGCGCACGCGCTGGCAGCGCGAGGGGATCGTGGCCGGCAGCCGCGCCGGCCGGGCGGTGGTCAGCACCCAGACGGTCGAGGCACCGGGCTCCTCGAGCGACTTGAGCAGCGCCGAGTACTGGTCCTCGCGCATGCGGTCGGCGTCGCGCACCACCACCACGCGGCGCTCGGCCTCGTAGGGCTTGAAGGCGAGCTCGCGCAGCAGGTCGCGGGTGAGCGAGAGGCGGATCGAGGCGGCCTTCTCGTACTGGAAGACGAAGCACGGATCGTCGCGCATCGCCTGCAGCGTGCCCGCCACCGTCTCGTCGAGCGCGCGCTCCTCGCCCGAGACCGGGAAGAGGAACTTGAGGTCGGGGTGGTTGAGCTGCGCCGCCTTCTGGCAGCCGGCGCAGACGCCGCAGGCGTCGTCGGGCGGTCCGGCCGGCGGGGCCTCCGCCGGCGCGTCGAACAGGCCCGGGGCGTGGTTGCGGTTGCGGGTCTCGCAGAGCAGGGCCCGGGCGAAGGCCAGCGCCGCGGTGCCCTTGCCGACGCCGGCGGGCCCGGTGAACAGATAGGCGTTGGCGTAGCGGCCGCTGGCGACGACGCCGCGCAGGAAGGCGGCCGGCCCGGGCGGGCCCAGCAGTTCGGAGAGGAGGACGGCACCCATGGACGGCAGCATACACGCCCGGCGGACGGGCGACGAGGCGCGCGGCGTTCCCTAGCGGAGCCACTCCTCGGGGTCGAGCGCGGCGCTGCCGTTGCGGATCTCGAAGTGCAGGACGGTGCCCTTGAGCGAGGTGCCGCTGTCGCCGACGCGGCCGATGGTCTGGCCGGCCGACACGTCCTGGCCCTGGCGCACCAGGATGTCGGAGAGGTGGCCGTAGAGCGTGTAGTAGCCGCTGCCGTGGTTGACGATCACCACCTGGCCGAAGGCGGCGAAGTCCTCGCTGGTGAAGTCCACGCGGCCGCGCGCCACCGACTGCACCGCCGTGCCCGTGGGGGCGGCGATGTCAATGCCGTTGTTCAGCGTGGTGGTGCCGAAGCGCGGGTGACGCTCGGGCCCGAAGCGGCCGACCACGTTCCCCTCGACCGGCCAGGCGAGCTGGTGGCGCGCCTTGGCGAAGTCGCCGGTGAACGGCACGGCGGTGCCGCCGGCCTTGCGGCGCTGCACCTCGGCCTGGCGCTGGCGCTCGAGCCGGGCCAGCAGCCGCTGGATGTCGCGGGCCGTCTTCTCCAGCTCGGCGGCGGCGGCCTCGTAGGTCTTGCGCTGGGTGCGGATCTGCGTCACCTGCCGCTCGCGCTGGTCGGCGAGCTGCCCGAGCCTGCGGTTCTGGACCGCCGTCTGCGCCTCGTTCTGGCGGATCTCCCCGAGGTTGGTCTCGAGCCGCTGCTCGGTCTCCTCCACCTGCACCTTCTTGCCGAGGATGTCCTCGAGCAGCAGGCGGTCCTGCTCGGCCAGCATGACGAGGAAGTCCCAGCGCGCCAGGAGCTGCGCGAAAGAGCGGGTGGAGAGCAGGAACTCCAGCTCGCGGTCGGCGCCGGACTTGTACATGGCGCGCAGGCGCCGCGCCAGCCGCGCCTTCTGGCGATCGAGGCTGGCCCGGGTCTGCTCGAGGGTCTGGCGGGTGCTGCCCAGCTCCGTGTCGAGCGTCTGGCGCCGGACCTGGAGCTGGCGCAGGCGGCGGCGGGTGAGGGTGAGCTGCCGCTGGGTGCCGCGCAGCTCGCCGAGCGCCTGGGACTCGCGGCCGCGCAGGCGCGTGGCCTGTTCGCGGCTGGCCCGGGCCTGCTGGTTGATCTCGTCGAGCTCGCGACGCTTGGCGGCCTCGAGGCGGAGCTGTTCCTCGCGCTGGCGCCGCGTCGCCGAATCGGCCGGCGCGACTTCGGCGCGCGGCGCGGGGGTCCACGCCGCGACGAGGAGCGCGAGGACCAGCGCCAGCCGCAGCCGCCCGGTCATGGACCGGCCGTGCGCAGGGTCCGGGCGACCGCCAGCGACGCGGCGGCCCAGGCGAGCAGCACCGCGCCGCCGAGGAAGCCCGCCGCCCAGGTCGCCGGCAGGAAGGTCACGTTCACGACCTGGTGCCAGAACAGCCGCTCGATCGCCAGCAGCAGCCCCAGCGCCAGCAGCGCCGACACCAGGGTCTCGCCCATGGCCTCGATCACGAAGGGCGCGGCGATGAAGCGGTCGGAGGCGCCGAGCCGCAGCATGATCTCGACCTCGCGCCGCCGGGTGGCCACCGCCAGGCGGATGAGGTTGTAGAGGATGAGCAGCACCGCCAGCGCCACCACCACGCCCACCACCAGCGCCGCGCGCAGGAGCCCGGCCTGGAGCTGGTCGAGCCGGCGCACCCATTCGCCGCCGAAGCGCACGTCCTCGACCTCGGGGAAGGCGCCGATCTGTCCGGCGGCCTGCTCCATCGCCGGGTAGTTGAGCAGCTCCGGCCGCAGCCGCACGCGCAGCGAGGCGGGCAGCGGGTTCTGGTCCACCGCCTGCAGGAGCTGGGGATCGCCGACCTGCTGCGAGAACTCGTCCCACGCCGCCTCGCGGCTCACGTACTCGGTCGGTCCGTACAGCTCGCCCAGCTTCGCCACCAGCGCGTCGCGCTGCTCGGCGGTGACCTCGTCGCGCAGGTAGACCACGATCTCGCGGCGGTCGCCGATCAGCCGCACCGCGGTGCGGGCGTTGTGGGTGAGCAGCAGGAACACCCCGCACAGCAGCAGCGTGGCGGTGAGCGAGAGCATCATCGTCCAGGCCAGTCCCTGGTGGTGCCGGAACGAGCGCCAGGCCTCGCGCAGGTGGTAGACGTGCACGCTCAACCTCCCGATGCCGCGCCGCCCGGGGCCGGGGCCGGGGCGGTCTCCGGGCCGCCGACGAGGCGGCCGTCGGCCAGCCGCAGGATGCGCCCGCCGATGGCCCGGGCCACCTCCTCGCGCGTGGTGCCGACCAGCAGCGCGACACCCTCGGCGTGGATGCGGCGCAGCAGGGCGACGACCTCGCGGGCGCTCTCCGGTTCCAGCGCGCCGGTGGGCTCGTCGGCGAGCACCACCGCCGGGCGGTTGACGATGGCGCGGGCGATGGCGGCGCGCTGCCGCTCGCCCGCCGACAGCTCGGCGGGATAGGCGGCCTGCGCCTGCTGCAGCCCGACCTCCTCGAGCGCGTAGAGCGTGCGCGGCAGCACCTCGGTGTCGGCGAAGCGTCCGGCGATGCGCACCGCCAGCGCCACGTTCTCGAAGACGGTGCGATCGTTCAACAGCCGGAAGTCCTCGTAGACCGTGCCGAGGGTGCGGCGCAGCAGGGCGCGACGCGTCCGCGACAGGTGCGCGCCGCGGATCGTGCCGACGGTGATGCTGCCGGAGCTGGGCGCGATCTCGTGGGTGATGAGGCGCAGGACGGTGGTCTTGCCCGAGCCGCTGGGGCCCGCGAAGACGACGCACTCGCCCTCGTCCATGTGCCAGGACACGGAATCGAGCGCCAGGCGCCCTCCGTAGCGCTTGGTGACCTGCTCGAACGTGATCATCGCGCCCACGGTAGCAAAGCCGACGGCCGGGGACAACGCCGGTCCCCGGCCGCCGGAACCACGGGGGTCGGCTAGCGGATCTCGATGACCGCCTTGGCGCGCAGCCCCTTGACCCACTCCGCGTAGCGCTCCTTGAACTTGAGCTGGGCCACGTACTCCGGGAGCTGGTCGCGGATCTCCTCGAGCTGGAAGGGGCGCTCGCCCTTGCGCTCGTTGATGCGGAAGATGTTGAAGCCCGCCTGGTTCTCGAGCGGCTCGCTGATCTGGCCGACCTCGAGGGTGTCGAGCCCGGCGCGGATCTGGGGCACCATCGTGCCGAGCGAGATGAAGCCGATGTCGCCGTCGGGTCCGGCCGGGCCGGGATACTTGCTGTAGCGGCGCACCAGGGTCGCGAAGTCCATGCCGTTCACCAGCTCGGCCCGCACCCGGGCCGCCAGGGCCCTGGCGCGGTCGTGGTCGGCGTCGTTGGTGGGCACGCGCACGAGGATGTGGCGCGCGTGCGCCTCGAGCAGCACCTTGCCGTCGTCGTCGAGGCTGTCGCGGCCGGCCACGGTCTTGAGCGTGTCGCGCTCGAGGGTCTCGAGCAGGTGCCAGCCGAAGGGCGTGCGCAGCGGCTCGCTCACCTTGCCGAGCGGCAGCGAGAAGGCCGCCTGGTCGAGCGCGGGCTCCATCGAGCCGCGGACGAAGAAGCCGAGGTCTCCGCCGGCGCGCGCCGAGTTGGTGTCGTCCGACTGGTCCGCCGCCACCTTGGCGAACTTCTCGCCGGCCGCCAGCCGCTTCCGGATCTCGAGGATGCGGGCGTGCCCCGCCGCGTCGGCGACGGAGTCGGCGGTCACCGGGATCTGGATGACCGAGACGCGCACCTGCGCCGGGGCGAGCGGGAACTTCTCGGGATGCGCGCGGAAGTAGGCCTCGGCCTCGGCCGGGGACACCGGCTTCTCGGGCAGGGCCTTCTGCACCAGCCGCTGCGCGAGCTGGGAGCGGCGCGTCTCGTCGCGATAGCGGGCGCGCAACTGCTCCTCGGTCATGTTCTCCTTGGCGAGCTGCTCGCGGAACCCGTCCTCGCCGAGCCGGTCCTTCGCGTCGCGCAGCGCCTTCTCGACCTCGCGGGACACCTCGGTCTCGTTGGGGGTGAGACCCTGGCGCACGGCCTCGGCGTAGATGACCTTCTCGTTGATCATCTCGTCGAGGATCTGCTGCCGCAGCGTGTCCAGCATGGTGGAGTCGGGGCGGATCTGGTTGCGCGTCACGAAGAGGTAGAGCTGCTCCTCGACGTCGCTCTGCAGCACGATGTCGTTGTTCACGACCGCCGCGATGCCGTCGAGCGTCCGGCCGTCGTCGGCGGGGCGCGCGGGCCGGGCGGCGCGGGTGGTCGGCGTCGGGGCGGCGGCCCGGGGCTTCGGGGTCTGGGCCAGGGCCGGCAGGACCGCGACCAGGCAGATGAGGGCGGCGAGCGCCCAGCGAGAGGACTTCAACGTGACCTCCATGGGGTGAGACCGTGCGGCCGGGCGAGGGACACCGCGGCACGCGGCTGTCCGGGGGCGGTCCGGGGAACCGCGATTCCCGGGGCGCCCGCGCGGATTCCGGCGGGTGCGACGCCCCGGATCCCCACGCGGGTGCCTGGATGCGACGCGGCAGTATAGCCGGTGCGGTCCCCGGAGCCCACACGGCCCGGTCGCACGGCCCGGTCGCACGCCCCGGACGGCCCGCCCGGGCCGCTTCCCGGCCGAGCGGCCGGGGTGGGCTCTCGGCCCTGCAACTGCCGCGCTCGTCGGGGCTCGCGCATCGAGGGGGCCACAGGGGTTATCCTTGCCGGGTGAGGTTCCCCGTTCCTTCGACCGTGCTCGCGCCGGCACGTACCCGGCGTGGGAGGACCGCGCCATGACCGCCAGCTACCGCACGCGCCGCCTGCTCGCCGTGGTCGTGGTGCTGCTCACCGTCGCCATCGCGGCGCCGCGCTTCCTCACCTACTCGCCCTACGGACGCTTCGGTGTCCGCCTGATGTTCCCCGGCCCCGGCGAGGTGGCGCGCGTCGAAGAGATCGTCGGCCCGCCGGCGCGCGGATTGCTCGAGGTCGGCGACCGCCTGCGCGTGGTGGCCGGACGTCCGGGGACGGAGGCGGAGTTCGCCCGCCGGCCCTCCACCGCGCTGCCGCGCGGACCCATCCGGCTCGTCATCGAGCGGGCGGGGCAGCTCCGGGAGATCACGCTGCCGCCGGTGCGGCTGGGCCTGTGGCAGCGCGTGCGCATGCGGGCCTTCTCGCTGCTGGCGATCGTGGCGGCGCCGCTCATCGCCTTCCTGCTGGTGTGGCGGCGGCCCGATCTGGCCGCGGCCTGGGTCTTCCTGTGGTTCGCGCTGCTGCAGGGGCTGGGCGCCATCTGGGTCTACTTCCGCATCCCGCCGGGCGCACCGGGCCCCCTGACCCTCGCCTACCTGGACGTCTACGGCGCCCTGTGCTGGTGGTACCCGGCGGCGTTCCTGCACTTCATGACCGTCTTCCCACGGCCGCGCTGGCACGCCGCCGGCGTGCGCCGCAGCCTGTGGCTCTGGCTGGTGGTGCTGGCCTACGCGACGCCGCCGGTGCTGTGGCTGTTCGGCCCGAGGCCCGACGAGCCGATGTCGGCGGCGGCGATGTGGTTCCAGGCAGTGGCGCTGGCGGTGGGCACGCTGGTGCTGCTGCAGCGCTACGCCTGGCCGGGGCGACGCGAGCTGTGGATCCGCCGCGGCGAGCGCGCGCTGGCGCTGACCGTGGCGGTCTCCCTGGCTTTGGGCGCGGCGATGTCGGTGATCTGGAGCAACTCGCGCTTCGTGATGCTGTGGGACGTGCTGCCGTCGCTGCGGCTGGCCACCACGGTGATTGACATCGCGGTGCTGATCGCGCCGCTGCTGATCGCCTACCTGATCGCCAACGACCCGGTCTTCGATCCCCGCCGCCTGATCGCCCGCAGCGTGCCGTTCGCCCTGCTCTCCGTCGTGCTGGCCGGTGTCTACCTGGGCATCGTCGTGGTCGCCCAGCGCCTCTTCGCCGCCGCCACCGGCGAGGAGTCCATGGTCTTCAACGTCGTCGCCGCCCTGGTCGTGGCCTTCGCCTTCGCGCCGCTGTGGACGACCACCCAGCGCGCCCTCGACCGCCTGTTCGGACGCGATCCCCAGGTGCTGCGCCTGGCCCTCGACCAGGCCGGCCGCGGTCTGCTGGGGGCGCTCGATCCCGACGAGGTGCACCGCACGGTGCGCGACAGCCTGACGCGCGGGCTCAAGCGCGAGGTGGTCCTCGAGTGGCCGGAGGGCGCGCCGCCGCGGCTCGCGCCGGGCGAGGAGCTGCCCGAGCACGCGCGGGGCGCGGTGGAGAACCTGCTGCTGCAGGCCGGCATCCGCCTCGAGAACCTGGCGCTGCAGGAGCACCGCGCCGCCGCCGAGCGGCAGGCGATCGAGCTGCGCGAGGCGGCGACCCGCGCCGAGCTGCGGGCGCTGCAGGCCCAGGTGCAGCCGCACTTCCTCTTCAATGCGCTCAACGCGCTGGCCTACCTCATCGAGACCGATCCGCCGGCGGCGCAACGCTACTCGGAGCGGCTGGCCGACATGCTGCGCTACACCGTCGAGGCCGGGAACCGTCCGGTGACGCTGCTGTCCGAGGAGATCGGATTCGTCGAGGACTACCTCGGGGTGGCGCGCGAACGCTACGAGAACACGCTCGAATTCGCCTACCGGGGGCCCCGCGAGATGCTGTCGCTGGCGGTGCCGCCGCTGCTGCTGCAACCGCTGGTCGAGAACAGCCTGAAGCACGGCTGCGCCCCGGACCCGGGCCCCGGGGGTGAACCGGCCGGGATGCACCTCGAGCTCGCCGCCACGCGGAAGGACGGGTTCGTCGAGCTGACGTTCTCCGACGACGGCGTGGCCGTTCCCAACGGCAGCGCCGGCCTGGGGGTGGGCCTCACGAATCTCGAGCAGCGCCTGCGCCGCTTCGCCGGCGCGGACGTCACCATGGAGGCCGGTCCGCGTCGCGCACCGGACGGGAGCCCGATCCCGGGCTTCGCCGTGCGCGTGTGCTGGCCGGTCACGGAGGGAGCGACATCATGAGTTCGCGCACCAGCCGGGGCGGATCGGCCGCGAAGCCCCTGCGCGCCCTGATCGCCGACGACGAGCCGCGGGCGCGCCAGTACCTGGAGAAGCTGCTGGGGGAGCACGAGACCATCGAGGTCGTGGGCTCGGCCCGCAGCGGAGCCGAGGCGCTGCAGCGCATCGAGGAGCTCAAGCCCGACGTCGCCTTCCTCGACATCCACATGCCCGACCTCTCGGGCCTCGAGGTGGCCCGCCACCTGCGCGGCGCCGAGGCGCCGATCGTGGTGTTCGTCACCGCCTACGACAAGTACGCCATCGAGGCCTTCGAGGTGGCGGCGCTCGACTACCTGCTCAAGCCGCTCAAGCGCGAACGGCTGACCGAGACGGTGCGGCGCATCGAGACCGAGGCCAGCGCCGGCCGCCCGGCGGCCCGCGCCGAGGCGCTGCGCGAGGCGCTGGACTCCCCGTCGCTGGCCGAGCGCATGCCGCCGCTGCGACGCCTGCCGGTGCGGCACCGGCGCGAGGTGCGCCTGCTCGACCTGGCGCAGGTGCCGCTCATCTTCTCGCGCGACCGGCTGGTGCTGGCGAGCTGCGACGGGCACGAGTACCTGGTGGACTACACCCTGCAGGCGCTCGAGCAGCGGCTGCCCGAGGGCCAGTTCGTGCGGGTGCACCGCGCCGCGCTCGTCAATGTGGACGCGATCGAGAGCTACGGCGGCGAGGAGGGCGTGCTGGTGCTGAAGCTCAAGGACGGCACGCGGGTCGAGGCCAGCGAACGGCGCTCGGCCGAGGTGCGGCGCCGGCTGCGCTGAAGCCGCCGCCGGCACCGCGCCGCGTCCCGGCCCCGGGCCGACTTCCCGGCGGCGCCGCGGCCGAAGTCGGCGCCCCGACCGGCGCACCGGAAACGCGACGGCCGCGTCCGGGGAACGGGCGCGGCCGTCGTCGTCCCGAGGCGGCTACTTCTTCGCGGCTCCCTCCGGCGCCACCGGCCAGGGGATGCGCTTGAGCCGGTCGGCGTGGACCACCGGCTTGATCACCGCGCGCAGGCTGTCGGTCACCGTGACCAGCCGCTGCTCCCGCTTCATCTCGGCGGCCTCGAACTGAAGCGCCTGCAGCACCTGCGGGTTCAGCTTCTCGAAGGCGATCGGCTGGCCGTCGGGCCCGAGCAGGTCCTTGGCGTGGCGCACGTAGGCCGCGCGGATGTCGTCGGCGCCCGGCTCCAGGTTCGCGTTCACCACCAGGGCGTCGTAGGCTGCGCGCAGCAGGGCGTTGTCGGTGCGGCCGCGCGCCTGGCGCTCGAGCGCCGGCTCCTCGGTGAGGTGGCGGCGGGCGACCTCGAGCGTGGCCACGCGCTGCAGGACCATGCTCTTCAGCCACTGCTCGATCATCGCGGTGACCTGGAAGTCCGGGCGCTGGCGGCCGGGATCCTGCAGGTCGTGCACGGCGTCGCCGAGCGTGTAGGTGCCGGGCTTGCCGTCGTAGCGCACCAGCACGCGGGCCGCCTCCTGCGGCGTCGGCGCGGCCGGCACCGGCATGTGCACGTTGCCGACCTTCACGGAGTCGCGCGGCGCGTTGTAGCGCTGGAAGATCGCCTGCGCCGCCCCGGCTTCGGTGCGCACGTGGTACTGCGCCAGCAGGTCCTGCTGCACGCGACCCAGCGCCGTGCGCCACTTGCCCTGCTGCAGGCTCATGCGGATCTGGTCGCGCACCTGCTCGAGCGGCGGCTGCCGCCGCGGCCGGCGCTCCAGCACCTGCACGAGGAACCAGCCCTCGCTGGCGTTCCCGGTCGGCCCCACCACCTTGCCGAGCGGCGCCGCGTCAATCGTGCTGTCGAGGGTGGCCGGCAGCGTGCCGGGCACGACGAAGCCGAGGTCGCCGCCGGGCGGCGTCATGCCGGTGGTGTTGAAGTGGTCGGCGGTGGCGCCGAAGTCGGCTCCTCCGGCGAGCTGCGTCGCGGCCTGCTGGATGACCCCGGGCTCGGTGCTGAACACGATCCGGGTGTGGGCCTCGTGCCCGGTGCGCGCGTAGAGCGCCTGGATCTCGGCGTCGCTCACCGGCGCGTCGGGCGGGGCGAGCTGCTCGATCAGCGCCCGCATGGCGAGCTGCTCCTTCGCCTGCTGGAGCATGCTGGCCTGCTCGTCCGTGCTGATCAGGCCGCGCTTGCGGGCCTCGCCGACCAGGAGCTGCCGCTTGACCAGGTCGTCGAGCAGCGCGGCCTTCGCCGAGTCGGGCGAGCCGTGGTACTGCCCCTGGGACTGGCGGGCGACGTCGAGGAACTCGTCCACGGTGATGGCGTGGTCGCCGACCTTGGCCAGCGTCGTGGACTTGGACGAGCAGCCCGCGAGCAGGGCTGCGATCAGGACGGTGACGGCGAGGAGGCCGAGCGGCCGGGCGGGTACGCGCATGCGTTCCATGGGGTTCCTTGGTGGAGGTGACGTGGAGACGACCGCCCATGGTTTACAGGACTCGGGCGGGGCCTGCAACTGCGATTCGCGGCCGGCCGCGACGTTCGCCGGGGCCCGCCGGGGCCGCCCGGGGCGCTCAGAAGCGCTGGCCGACCGTCATCTCGATGCGGTGCACGCCGCCCTCGGTCGAGCCCCAGGCGATCTCCACCGGGCCGAAGGGGACGTTGGCGTGCAGCCCCGCGCCGCCGGCGAAGCGCGTGCTCTCGCCGAGGTCGGTCCGGCTCCACGGCTGGCGCACGCGGGCGACCTGGGCGGCGACGTGGACCTCGAGCACGCTGTACAGGGTGCGGGTCAGGCGCAGCTCGCCGCCCGCGAGGCTGCGTCCCCGCCACTCGCCGTTGCGCAGGCCGAAGAACGACTCCGAGCCGCCGGCGGCGGGCAGCTCGGCCGGCGGCGTCGCGGTGGAGGTCCAGGCCCCCCAGGCCGCGGGGCGCAGGTGCAGCGGTCCGAGCGGCAGGTCACCGGTCAGCCGCGCGTCGAGCGTGGCGTAGTCGTGCTCGCCGGCGACGACGGTGAGTCGCACGCGACGGGCCAGGCGGCCCGAGGCGTCGGTGGCCAGCGCGACGATGGGCCCGGTCGCCCGGCGGGACGGCGTGTGCACGTGGACCAGTCCCACCCCCGCCTGCACCACGGCGCCGCTGGGCAGGCCGAGCTGGCCTCCCGTCATCAGCTCGGCGCGGTCGGTGCGGAAGCGGTCGAGCTCGCGGGCACCCAGGAATCGCCGGGTATCGTCGCGCCGCAGCGCGCCGCGCACGAACCAGCCGTGGGCGCCGCGGCGCAACGCGTGCGGCTCGACGCTGCCCTCGACCTGGCCGCCGTAGCGCCGCAGCGTCAGCCCGGTGCGCAGGTAACCGGGCCGGCCGCGCCGCAGCGGACGGGCGACGAGGGTCAGGTTGCCGCGGGCGAAGTCGTCGGAGTCGTAGGCGAAGGCCAGGCCGAGCATGTTCTCGTCCTGGTCGCGCACCTCGACCGTCATCTCGGTGGAGTCGCCGACCGTGCGGAAGGTGGGCCAGGCGTCCTGGAACAGGTCGCCGCGGTAGACCCGCGTCAGGCCCGGCGCCAGCGCCGCGGCGGTGAGCGGTCCGGCCGGCGTGCGGCCGAAGAGCCGGCGGGCCCGGTTGGCGCGGGCGGCGGGGGCGCCGGCCCCGTCCACCCAGCGGGGCGCGACGCGCAGCGGCGGGAGCGTGTCGGTCGTCCTCGCCCCCGGGTGGATCCGCGGCAGGCCCCACTCGGCGATGGCGGCGCGGATGACGTCGCGCGAGCCGCGCTCGCCGAGGGCGATCAGGCTGTCCGCGAGCGCGAAGTCGGCGGCGGTGTAGCCGGGCAGCGGCAGCCAGACGCGCCGGTCGGCGACGGTGAGCGTGTCGCTCTGGCCGCGGCGGTTGACGCGGTCGAAGAGTGCCAGCACCAGCGTGAGCGCCGAGGAATGCTCGCTCAGCTCGGGCATGGCGTAAGCCACGTCCACCGCGAGGATGTGGTCCACGCCCTCGGTGCGGGCGGTGCCCACCGGCAGGTTGCTGGCCAGGCCGCCGTCCACCAGTAGGCAGTCGCCGGCCTTGACCGGCGGGAAGGCGAAGGGGATCGAGGAGCTGGCGCGCACCGCGCGGGCCACACTGCCGCGGCGGATCACCACCGGGCTGGCGGTGGCCACGTCGGCGGCGACGGCGCGCAGCGGGATGGGCAGGCGGTCGAAGTCGCCCTGCGCCATCACCTCGGCGTCGGCGAGCTGCAGCACGAGCTGGTGGTCCAGCTCGGCGTCGTCGAGCAGCGCCGAGGGCAGGCGCAGGCCGCGGCCGCGGCTCACCAGCTTGAACCAGGGCGACGGCGTGTGCAGGCCGCGCCACTCGTAGGAGACGCGGGCGCGCAGATCGAACAGCGCCTGCCAGTCCATGCGGTGCACGCGTGTGGCGATCTCGTCGGCGGACAGGCCGCTGGCGTAGAGCGCGCCGACGATGGAGCCCATGCTGGTGCCCACCACCAGGTCGGGACGCACGCCCTCCTGGTCGAGCACGCGCAGCGCGCCGATCTCGGCCAGTCCGCGGGCGGCGCCGCCCGAGAGCACCAGCGCCCAGCGCGGCGGTCGGGTGGGGGCGGCGGTGGAGTCGGCGGGCGGCGCGGCGCCGGCGATGCCGGCGGCGAGCCCGATCGCGAGGAGGCCGGCGGCGAGGGCGGTGGCCGGCCAACGGGACGGAGGCAGTGACCTCATGCGCGGGATCCTAGCCGGGGCTATTCATGAACCGCAAGCCGAGGCTGCGGGATGACCGTGGGATGCAAGGTTCTGTGGCCGGCCGCGACGCAGTCGGGGTTGAACGCCCCGGACCCACGCTTCGCGTGGGTACCCCGGAGCGGCCGGCCGCAGAACCGCCGCAGACCGCGGTCAGATCGCGGCCGCAGGCGCGGGCTCATGAATAGTCCCGGCTAGCAGAACCACCGCGCGGGCGCGGGCGCGGACGCACCGGGAGACGCGGCCCGGACGCGGCGGCGTCACAGCCCGAAGCGCCGGATCTTGTTGATCAGCGTGGTGCGCGGCACGCCCAGCATTCGGGCGGCCTCCGTGCGCGAGCCGCCCGACTTGGCCAGCGCCTCCTGCACCAGGCGGCGCTCCTCGACCTCCAGTTCCCCGTTCAGCGTCGTGGGAACCTCGGCGTTGTGCAGCTCCAATTGCTCGGGCGCGATGGGCCGGCCGTCCTTCGCCAGCAGCACGACGCGCTTGATCACCGCGCGGAGCTGGCGCACGTTGCCCGGCCACGGGTAGTCCACGAGGCACTGCATCGCTTCGGCGGACAGCGCCACCCGCCGGCCGGCGGCCGCGCAGGACTCGTCGAGGAAGTGCTCGACCAACAGGCGCACGTCGTCCCCCCGCTGACGTAGCGGCGGCAGGGTGATCACCGCGTGCGCCAGCCGGTAGTAGAGGTCCACCCGGAAGTCCCTGCCCCGCTCGAGGTCGCGCCGGTCGCGGTTGGTCGCGGCGATGATGCGCGTGTCCACCGCGATGTTGCCGTTGGCGCCAACGCGGCGCGACTCACCGGTCTCGAGGAAGCGCAGGAGTCGCGACTGCAGTTCGGTGGACATCTCGGCGATCTCGTCGAGGAACACCGTGCCCCGGTTGCACACCTCGAAGATGCCCGCCTTGTCGCGCGTCGCCCCGGTGAACGCACCACTCACGTGGCCGAACAGCTCGCTCTCGATGATCTCCCGCGGCAGCGAGCCGGCGTTGATGGCCATGAACGTGCCCTTGCGCCCCGACAGCGCGTGGATGCCCCGGGCCACCAGCTCCTTGCCGGTGCCCGACTCGCCGAGGACCAGCATGGGCGTGTCGCTCCGCGCCAGCGTCGCCACGTCGTCCAGCAGCGCCAGCATGCTCGGACTGCGCGTGACCAGGCTGAAGGTCTCGCAGGCCCAGGCCGAGCGGCGGTCGAGATCGAGGGCGCGTCGCGGTCGTCGGGGCGTGTGCCGCGGCTCGTCCTTCACCAGTCCCGCCCCCGTCGCCGGGACCGGCGCCAGGTCCGACAGCCGTCGGTTCACCTCTGTCAGCTTCGCCATGGCACCGATGCGCTCGAAGTGATCCTGCGCCGCGAGGTACGCTTCCAGCGCACCGCGCCGGTCCGCGTGGATGCCAGCGTTGGGCCCGAGCAGCCAGTCGCCGTAGGCCATCCACAGCTTGCCCCACTCGTACGGCGTCTGGATGTCCTCGTAGAAGGCGAAGCCCTCGTCGAACCACTTCTTCGCCTCGTCCGGTCGCCCCACCGCCGCCGTGCTCAGCGCCAGGATCCGATACGTTGCCGCTTCCTCGTAGCGGTCGCCGCAGGCGCGCCAGTGCGCAAGGGCGATTGTCGCCTCCTCGAAGGCCTTGCCAGTCTCCCCCATCAGGTAGTGGCATTCAGCTCTGCGACAATGGACGTCGCCAACGATGTCCCCCTTCGGGGCGACGGCGGTGGCCTTGGCATAGACACCCTCGCAGAGGCCTAGGGCAGCTGACACACCCCCGCGGATGAGCTCGATGTCCACCAAACAGATGGCGGCCACTAGGGCGGCTCGTGCCTCTCCGAGCGGTCCCCACCTCGCGACTGATGCCGCGTCAGCTTCCGCCTCGTCGACGCGCCCCATGTGCAATAGCACGACGGAGCGCACCAGGTGGGCGTACGACATAAGGAACTCGTCAGCCTCAGTCGCGGCGCCC
>CAYNPF010000001.1:13360-45592 GCA_964398895.1 uncultured bacterium | reverse complement strand
GCCACCGCGCCGGTGAACGCGCCCTTCTCGTGGCCGAACAGCTCGCTCTCGATCAGGTTCTCGGGCAGGGCGGCGCAGTTCACCGCCACGAACGGCCCGTCGGCCCGCGGGCTCCAGGCGTGGAGGGTGCGCGCCGCGACCTCCTTGCCGGTCCCGCTCTCGCCCAGCAGCAGCACGGTGGTGTTCGTGCCGGCGACCTTGCGCAGCGCGTCCACGACCGGCGCCATCACCGGGTCGCCGTAGGTGAGCGGGGGCAGGGTCAGGGTCTCGCGCCGCGAGTGGTCGCGCAGCGCCAGCAGCCCGCGCCGCTCCAGCGCGCGCGTCGCCACCAGCCGCAGCTCGGTCGGGCCGCTCAGCGGCTTCTGCAGGTAGTCGAAGGCGCCCAGTCGCATCGCCTCGACCGCGGTCTCGACCGAGCCGTAGGCGGTGAGCACGATCACCTCGGTCTCGGGCTGCTCGGCCCGGACGCGGCGCAGCAGCGCCATGCCGTCGAGTGGTCCGGGCATGCGCAGGTCGGTGATCACCAGGTCGAAGCTCTCTCGCGCCAGGCGCTCGGCGGCGGCCTGCCCGTCGCCGACCCGCACGGTGGCGTGTCCATCCGCCTCGAGCGCGTCGCCGACGAACTCGCGGATGCCCTCCTCGTCGTCCACCACCAGGATGCGTGCCATGTCAGCCGCGGTCCTCCGGGATCGAGATGCGTACGCGCGCGCCGCCGTCGGGCAGGTTCTCGGCGTGGATGGTGCCGCCGTGCAGCCGGACGAGGCGCTGGGCCACCGCCAGGCCGAGGCCGGTCCCGGTGGCGCGCGTGGTGTAGAAGGGATCGAAGAGCTGGGCGATCTGGCCGGGCACGAAGCCGGGACCGTGATCGCGCACGGTGAAGACGAGGCGGTTGCGCTCGCGGGCGACCGCGGCCTCGATCCGCGCGCCGGGCGGCGAGGCCTGTACGGCGTTGCGCAGCACGTTGGCCAGGGCGCGTCGCATGCCCTCCTCGTCGAGCCGCCACGCGGGCGGCGCTTCGGTGGCGGAGCAGTCAATGACCCCGGGCCCCGCCTCCTCGGCGGCGTCGCGCAACAGCGCCACCGGGTCGGTGATGACCGGGTGGATCGCGCCCGAGCGCGCGAACTCGAGCAGGTTGCCGACCAGCGTCTCCAGCCGCAGCGCCTCGCGCACCACGCGGTCGGCCTTCTGCCGCTCGCCCGATCCGGCGGCGAAGCGCTCGGCCAGGAGCTGGGCGTGGCCCTTGAGCGAGGCCAGCGGATTGCGGATCTCGTGGGCCAGCACCGCCGACATCTCGCCCAGCGCGCCGAGGCGGCGCTGGTGCTCGAGGCGGCGCTGCACCTCCTCGTGGCGCTGCGACATGCGCCAGAACACCGCGGCGGCGGCCATGAGCAGCACGGCGACGATCAGGCCGACGACCAGGGTGCGGGCGGCGTGCGCGGCGAGGCGCTCGGCCACCAGCGGCTCGAACTCGAGGAGCACGGAGCGGCCGCGGCGACGCTCGGCCGAGGCCGGGGCGTCGCGGTCGTGATGGGGCGGGGCGATCATCGTCGTGCGCACCCGGCCGCCGGGCAGCTTCTCGAGGTGCGGGCCCGGGGGCCCGGCCGCGTCCGGGAGGCGCGACGGCACCGGTCCCGACGGCAGCCCGGCGTGAGCCTCGAGCACGCCCTCGCGGTCGTACACCGCCAGGTAGCGCAGACCGGCCTCGGACTGCTCGGCGAGCACGCGCTGCACCAGCTCGGCGGTGGGCTCGATCTCCTGGCCGCGGAGCGGCTGGGTGACCGCGCGCAGGAGGAGGTCGTTCTGGCCGCTGTAGAGCGTGATCGAGGCCTCGCGTACGCTCAGCAGGTTCGACCACGCGGTCAGGATGACCGCCGCACCGAGCGCCACCGTAGTGGCCAGCCAGCCCCAGCGCACCCAGCGGGCACCGCGGGTGCGGCCCGCGGGCGCCGTGCCGTCGCTGCCGGGTGCCGCGGGCGCCGGGGTGGAGTCCATCGTCCGCCTCCTAGTCGAGCAGCGGCGTGCTCGCGGTGAGGCCGCCGACGTAGTAGTCGAGCAGCTTCTGCTGGAGCAGCGCCGTGTAGTGGGCCGTGATCTCGGTGCTCGCCGCCTGCACCTGCGTCGCGCGCGCCTGGGTGAGCTCGAGCATGGTCGCGCCGCCGGCGCCGTAGCGATCCGTCGTGGCCTCCAGCGCCTGCGTTGCCGCCCGCAGCGAGGCCCGTGCCTCGCGCAGCGTGGCGTAGGCGGTGCGGTAGTCGAGCTCGGCGCGCCGCACTTCCAACGCCACCTGCTGCCGCAGGTCGTCGAGGCCGAGCTGCGCGTTGTCGAGCTGGATCCGGGCCTGCTTCATCTGATCGTAGCTGCTGAGCCGGTCGAACACCGGCAGCGACACCGCCAGCCCGACCGAGCCGCTGCGCCGGTTGTCGAGCTGGTCGGAGATCGAGCCGACGGCGGTGCTGCTGTAGTTGGAGCCGTAGGAGCCGCTGAGCGAGACCGACGGCCAGAAGCGGGCCTGGGCCGCGCGCACGCCCTGGCGAGCCGCGGCCACCCGCGCCTCGGCGGCGCGCAGGTCGGCGCGCCGGGCGAAGGCCCGGTCGAGCAACTGGTCCAGCGAGTTGGTGGACTCGGCCGGCAGGCTGTCACCCGCCGCCGGCGCGCTGAACGCGTAGTCGCCGCGCGGATCGAGTTGCAGCGTGCGGATCAGGCCGACCTGGCCCACCTCGAGGTCGCGCTGGGCTTGGAGCAGCGACAGCCGCGTCGCGGCGGTGGTGGCCTGCTGCGTGTAGAGGTCGCCGATCGTCCGCTTGCCGGCGCGGACGTAGAAGTCCACCTGCTGCTCCTGCAACTCCTGGGCGGCGAGGTTCTGGCGCTGCACCTCGACCTGCTGCTGCTGGACGATGAGCGAGAGGTAGGCCTCGATGACGTCGTAGACCACCGTCTGCCGCGCCCGCTCGGTCTCGGCGCCGCCGGCCCGCTGCGTCAGCCGCGCCTGCCGCAGCGCGGCGACGTTGCCGAACCCGTCGAACAGGGTCAGCGAGGAGGACAGCCCCACGCTGAGCGAGCGGGTCGTCTGGCGGATCATGCGCGCCTCGTCCTGGCTGAAGTTCCGCCCGTACTGCCGGCTGCCGTTGCCGGAGACCGACAGGTTGGGCAGGAAGTCCATCAGGGCGCCGCGCGCGTCCACGGCGCTGCTCGCCTCGCTGTTGAGCGCCTGGCGCAGGGTGACGTTCTGCCGCAGCGCGATGGCCACGGCCTCGTCGAAGGTGATCGTGCGGGTCTCGGCCGCCGCCGCGGCGGCGAGGCCGAGGCCGAGGGCGGCGGCGAGCGCCGCGCGGAGGATGCCGGGAGGGATGCGCATGGTGGTTCGCCTCATTCGTAACGCAGTGCTTCGATGGGATTCAGCGCCGCGGCCTTGCGGGCCGGGTAGTAGCCGAAGAAGATGCCGACGCTGGCGGAGAAGACCAGCGCGATGATCACGGTCTGGGGCGACACCACCGTCTCCCAGTGCGTGATCAGGCGCAGCACGATGGCGCTCAGCCAGCCGACGACCACGCCGATGAGCCCGCCGGCCACGCTCATCACCGTGCTCTCGACCAGGAACTGCCGGAGCACGTCGCTGCCGCGGGCGCCGACCGCCATGCGGATGCCGATCTCCCGCGTCCGCTCGGTCACCGACACCAGCATGATGTTCATGATGCCGATGCCGCCGACGAGCAGCGAGATGCTGGCGATGGCGGCCAGCAGCCAGGTCATGACGCGCGTCGTCTCCTGCGCCGTCTTGGCCAGATCGGTCTGGTCGCGCACGGTGAAGTCGTTGTTGTCGGCGGTGCCGAGCCGGTGCGAGGCCCGCATCGCCGAGGTGATCTCGGCCTCGGCCAGCGGGATGTCCGAGCGGGTCGAGGCGCTGGCGATGATCTGGCCGATGAACTGCCGGCCCTGCAGCCGGTTCTGCACCGTGGTGTAGGGGGCGATGACGATGTCGTCCTGATCGTTCCCCTCGGCGGTCTGTCCCTTCTCGGCCAGCACGCCGATGATCTCGAACGGCACGTGCCGCAGTTGCAGCGTCTGGCCCACCGGGTCGGAGCCGGGGAACAGCCCGTCGGCGACCGTCTTGCCGATGAGCGCCACCTTGCGGCTGGTGCGCACGTCGGTGTCGGTGAAGTACGCGCCCTCGGCGACGTCCCAGTCGCGGATGGTCTGGTAGTCGGTCGAGACGCCGTAGACCAGCGTGCGCCAGTTGCCGTTGGCGGTGATGGCCTGCGTCGGCGCGAGGATCACCGGCGAGATGCCGGTGAGCAGCGTGGCGCCGGCCCGCACGGCCTCGACGTCCTTGACGGTGAGACGGTTGAAGGTCTGGGCGCCCTGGCTGACGCCGCCGGAGGCGCTGGAGCCGGGCGTGATCATGATGAGGTTCGTGCCCAGCTTGTCAATGCGGTTGCGGATCTGCGACTGCGCGCCCTGGCCGACCGCCACCATGACGATGACCGCCGCGACGCCGATGATGACGCCGAGCATGGTGAGCAGGGTGCGCATCTTGTTCTTGCGGATGCTCTGGCCCGCGAGCCTGGCGAGTCGGGTGAGCTTCATGTCAGACCTCCGCCGCCTCGGGCGGGATCGCGGCCAGGTCCTCGACCGCGTTGCGCCGCGCCCGCACCGGCTCGTCGCGCACGACGTGTCCGTCGCGCAGCTCGACGATCCGCTTGGTGTACAGGGCGATGTCGGGCTCGTGGGTGACGATCAGCAGGGTGATGCCGGAGTCGTTGAGCTGCTGGAACAGCGCCAGCACCTCGATCGAGGTGCGGGTGTCGAGATTGCCGGTCGGCTCGTCGGCGAGCACGATGGCCGGCTCGGTCACCAGCGCCCGGGCGATGGCCACGCGCTGCTGCTGGCCGCCCGACAGCTCGCTCGACTCGTGGTGCATGCGATCGGCGAGCCCCACCCGTTCCAGTGCCCGCGCCGCGGTGGCGTGGGTGTCCAGGTGCCGCTCGCGCACGTCGTAGAGCAGCGGCAGCTCGACGTTGTCAATGGCCTGCGTGCGGGGGAGCAGGTTGAAGCCCTGGAAGACGAAACCGATCTTCTGGTTGCGCACCGTCGCCAGGTCGTTGGGGCTCAGGCCGTCCACCCGCTCGCCGTCGAGGTAATAGGCCCCGGCGGTGGGCTGGTCGAGGCAGCCGAGGAGGTTCATGAGCGTGGACTTCCCCGAGCCGGACGGGCCCATGATGGCGATCATCTCGCCGCGCTCGACGCGGAGGTTGATCCCGCGCAGCGCCGCCACCTGGTTCTGGCCCATGTGGAAGACGCGCTGCAGCGACTCGGTGCGGATGACGTCGGACGTGGACATGGTCATGCCCCGGCTCACATCCCCGGCGGCGGGCCGCCGAAGCCGCGGCGCTGCTGCTGGTTCTGGAAGGGGCTGTTCGACGAGTTCGAGTTGACGCTCCTGGTGGCCTTGCCGCTGGTCACCGCGACGATCACCTTGAGCCCGGCGGTGAGCTGCGGCGGTCCCGAGATCTCGGTGACCTTGCCGTCGCTGATGCCGGTGTGGACGCGCAGCACCGCCAGGTGGCCCTGGTCGTCCAGGTACCAGAGGCGACCGCGCGAGGTCGAGTCGCGCATGGCCCCGCGGTGGGCGAACGCCGAGTCGCGTCCGGTGCGTCCGGCGCCCCAGGCGCCACGGCCCGCGCCGGGACCGCCGGTGCGGAGCGAATCCGGCCGACCGTGCCTGGGCAGCTTGGCCAGCATCGCGGTGGTCGGCTGCAGGCGGAGTGCGGCGCTCGAGACCTTGAAGACGTCCGTCGCCTTGGCGACCTCGAAGTCCACGGTCGCGGTCATGCCGGGCAGCAGCAGGCCGCCCGGGTTCTCGACCGAGACGACGACGTTGTAGGTGACGACGTTCGAGGTGGTCGTGGACTGCAGCCGGACCTGGCGCACCCGCCCCGCGAAGGTGCGGTCGGGATACGACTGGACGGTGAACGAGACGTTCTGGTCCTGCTTGATCTGGCCGATGTCGCTCTCGTCCACGGCCGCGATGATCTCCAGCTTCGACAGATCCTCGGCCAGCAGGAAGAGTTGCGGCGCCGAGAAGTTGGCCGCCACGGTCTGGCCCACGTCCACGTCGCGCTCGATGACCACGCCGTCAATGGGCGAGGTGATCTCGGTGTAGGCGAGGTTGCGGCGCGCCTGCGCGAGCGAGATGCGCGCCGATTGCAGCTCGGCGCGGGCCACTGCGTAGTTGTAGCGCGCGGTCTCGTAGTCGCTCTCCGACAGCACCTTCCGCGCGTAGAGCACCGTGTCGCGCTGGAACTCCTGCCGGTTCTGCTCGAGCGCGGCGGTGGCGCGGTCGAGGTTGGCCTCGGCCGAGCGGACCTGCTGCTGGAGCAGCGTCGGGTCAATACGCGCCAGCAACTGGCCCTTGTGCACGTGGTCGTTGAAGTCCACGGAGATCTGCGAGATCTGGCCCGACACCTGGGTGCCGACCTGGACCGACTTGATCGCCTGCAACGTGCCGGTGGTCGAGACCACCTGGGTCACGTCGCCGCGCTCGACCTGGGCGAAGCGGTACGTGCTGTTCCCGTTCGCGCGCCGCGCCCGGAAGATCCCGAGCACGACGGCCAGGACCGCGACGAAGGTGAGCAGGATGATGATGCGCTTCGTCATGTGAGTCCTCGTGCCACGCAGTGGCTGGGTGGGTACCTCTTCCCGCTGCGCCGCTCGGTGCCCTCGTCCCGGGGGCCGCCGCCGACGGTCGCGGTCGTTGCCTCATCGGGCCGGATCGTCTCCGGACCCGCTCCCGTCCCGCTAGCTCAGCAGAGCATGTGCCACGTCCGACCGGCTTCCAGGCAAACAAGTTACAACATCGCTCGTCGATCTGGCTGCGAAATCCGCATCTTCGCGGTGCGGAATCGGCACCTGTCGGCAGGACCTTGGATGAGTCCATCGAGCGGACTCAGCAGGCGTCGTGCGCGCCCGATCGGCGCGCGATCTCCTCGATGGCCCAGGCGGCGTGTTCGCGCACCAGCGGGTCGGGATCGTCCGCCGCGGCGCGCCGAAGCTGGGGCAGCGCCGCGGTGTCGCCGCGGTTGCCGAGCGCGATGCACACGTTGCGCAGGAAGCCGCCGCGGGTGGCCCGGCGCAGGGCGCTGTTGGCGAAGAGGGTCTGGAAGCCCGTCTCGTCCAGCGCGAGGAAGCCCGCGAGCGTCCAACCCTCGAGCGCGCGGGCGCGCAGCCGTGGCTCGCGGGTCGCCGGGGCGAAGCGGTTCCACGGGCAGACCTCCTGGCAGGCGTCGCAGCCGAAGATCCAGTCGCCCATCAGCGGTCGCAACGCCGCGGGGACGGAGCCGCGCTCCTCGATGGTGAGGTAGGACAGGCACAGCCGGGCGTCCACCTCGCCGGGCGCGACGATGGCGCGCGTGGGACACGCCTCGAGGCAGCGCGTGCAGCCGCCGCAATGGTCCGACGCGAACGGCGCGTCGGCCTCGAGTTCGCGGTCCACCAGCACCTCGCCGAGGAGCAGCCACGAGCCCAGCGACGGCGAGAGGAAGCCCGAGTGCCTGCCGTTCCAGCCCAGGCCGGCGCGCTGCGCCCAGCCGCGCTCGAGGATGGCGCCGGTGTCGGCGTACCACAGGGCGCGCGAGCCGGGCAGCATCGCCATGATCTCGCGCTGGAGCCGGCCGAGCCGCTCGCGCATGATGCGGTGGTAGTCCTCGCCGACGGCGTAGCGGGCGATGCGGCCGAGCCGCGCGTCGCGCGCCGGATCGGCATCGGGCTCGTGGCAGAGCAGCACGCAGACGATCGAGCGCACGCCGGGCAGGATGCGCGCCGGGTCGGCGCGGCGGGCGCGGTTGCGGTCGGTGACCAGCCAGTCCATCGCGCCGTGGCGCCCGGCGGTGAGCCAGTCGGCGAAACGCCCCGCGTCGGGGGTGTCGCCGGCGACGGCCGCCACGCCCACCGCATCGAAGCCGAGCTCGAGGGCACGGGCCCGGATGCGGTCGGTGACGCCCACCTCAGCGCCGCTTCGTGCTGTCGGGTGCCGCCGGACGCGACGGTGTGGCGCGCGACGGCGCGGGAGCCGGGCGGGTCGGGGTCGCTTCGGGCGTCGCGCCGACGCGGCGCACGTCGGGCCGCAGCACGCCGATCGTGGGCGGCGGTGCGCCGCCGCGTTCGAGCACCGAGCGGGCGCGCTGGGCGGCCTCCTCGCCGGAGCGGCGGAGGGAGCCGCCGCTCGGCGACGGGGCGATCCCGCCACGATGCCGCTCCGCGGAGCCGAGGCCCGGCGCCGTCCGGGTCGGCGCGGTGGGGCCGGCGACCGGGGCCGGGGAGAGGTCCTCGAGCTTCACGAAGTTCAGCGGTCCGCCGCGCCGCGCGATCACGTCGAACGGCGGTCCGGCGTTGAAGACGACGCCGTCGCGCTCCTGCATGGCGTTCACGACCACCGGGGTGCCGAGGGCGACGCCGAGCTGCGCCGGCGTGCGCACGCGCTGCGGCAGGTCGGTGGCGGTCAGCGAGCCGAGCGTCACGTAGAGGTAGCCGCCGCCGGGCGCGGCGTCCGACGAGTAGCCGGGCGGGAACACCGGCGCCCAGCCCGCGTAGTCGTCGGTCATCGTCCACGAGACCCAGGCCGGGCCCCAGTCGTCGCCCGGGATCCACACCCAGCCCTGGTAGTCGTCGTAGTACCACTCGCCGTAGTGGTAGGTGGCCCAGCCGTAGGGCTCGCTCGAGATCCACACCCAGCCGTACTGCGCCGAGGGCGCCCAGTAGCCGTACCGGTAGGGGTGCCAGTACTCGTCGGTGTCGTAGGGGCGGAAGACGTAGCCGAGCGGCTCGATCAGCATCCAGTCGCCGTAGCCCTGCAGGGCGTCGTAGAAGACGCGCTGCTCCGGGGGCAGCGACATGCGCGCCGCCGGCATGCTCTCGGCCTCCGGCGTGAGGCCGACGGTGGCGCACGACGACGACACGAGGGCGAGCAGCGCGAGGAGCAGCAGGAGCCGGGAACGGATGCGCATGGGGTCTCCCCAAGAGGATCCGGCGGACGACGGTCCCGCGCCCGCCGCGGACGATCGCATTCTACACCCCGTCTGCGGCGTGTTCAGCGTCGCGTCGTCGGCCCCATGCGGCGCAGCCAGCCCAGCAGGAACAGCACGCCGACGAGCGCGAGCGGCCCGGCGATGATCACGTAGGTGTCCCAGCGGAAGTGCCCCCAGGAGGTGGCGACGTAGTAGGCGCCCAGTCCGAGGAACAGGAGGGCCCCGATGAGCTCCCAGCGCCAGGCCACGAACAGCGCCAACGCCACCAGCAGCGTGGGGACGAGGTGCATGGCCAGGGCGACGATCAACTGCCCCGGCGGGTAGTGCTCGCCGAACACGTCGAGGGCGAAGATGCTGATGAAGACGGCGAACAGGATGGCGAGGACGCGCGGCGTCCAGTACAGCCAGCGGGGCACGACGGGGTCGTCCATCAGAGGTCCTTGTAGTCCGGGCCGTCGCCGCCCTCGGGCGGCACCCAGGTGATGATCTGGTAGGGATCGGCGATGTCGCAGGTCTTGCAGTGCACGCAGTTCGAGGCGTTGATCTGCAGCCGCAGCGCGTCCGGGTTCGCCTCGTCCGCCACCATCTCGTAGACGCCGGCCGGGCAGAAGTGCTGGCAGGGGTTGCCGAACTCCTCGCGGCACTTTCCGGCGCAGACCGCCGGATCGGTCACGACCAGGTGCACCGGCTGGTCCTCGTCGTGCTTCGTGCCCGAGAGGTAGACGTCGCTCAGCTTGTCGAAGGTGAGCGTGCCGTCGAAGCGCTGCGGCGCCGGCTTGCCGCCGGGGTGCTGGCGGCGCAGCGGCCGCAGGTGCTGGTGCCCGGGCACGCTCCGCAGGCGGTCCCCGCGCAGGTCGCGGCCGCCGAGCAGCATCTGGATCCCGGCGCTCATCATGCCGGGGTAGAGGCCGGCGTCGAAGGCCTGGTGGAAGTTGCGCACACCGCGCAGCTCGACGGCGCCCCACGAGTTCGCCACGCGCGCCTCGTACTTCGCCAGGCGCTCCTTCGCGAAGTCCTTCGCCAGCAGGCACTCGAACAGCGTCTCGGCCGCCAGCATGCCGGAGAGGATGGCGAGGTGGATGCCCTTCAGGCGCGCGCCGTTGAGGAAGCCGCCCGAGTCGCCGGCGATCAGCAGCCCGTCGGCGGAGAGCTTCGGCATCGCCCACCAGCCGCCCTCGGGGATGGCCTTGGCGCCGTAGGCGACCGGCTTGCCGCCGGCCAGCAGCGGTCGCAGCAACGGGTGCGTCTTCCAGTGCTGGAAGTTGCCGTGCGGATCGTTCGCCGGGTCGGGCGACTCGAGGCCGGTGACCAGCCCCAGCGCCCAGTGCGTCTCGTCCATGCCGTAGAGGAAGCCGCCGCCCAGCACCTCGGTCGGCAGCGGCCAGCCCATGGTGTGGACCACGCGCCCGGGCGTGACGCGGCCCGCCGGCATCTCCCAGATCTCCTTCACGCCGGTCGAGTAGACCTGTGGATTGCGGCCCACGGTCAGGCCGAACGTGGTTTCGAGCACCTTGGCCAGCGTGCCGCGCGGGCCCTCGCACAGCACCGTTGCCTTCGCGCGGCAGTCGGCGCCGGGCTGGTGGTTCGACTTGGGCCGGCGGTTGCGGTCGAGCCCCTTGTCGCCGGTGCGCACGCCGACCAGACGGCCCGCCTCGAGCAGCGGCTCGGTCGCCGCCGTCTCGGTGACCAGCAGCACGCCCTTCTGCTCGGCGATCCCGGCCAGCCACTCCACCATGCGACCGAGCGAGACGATCACGTTGCCGTGGTTCTGCAGCAGCGGCGGCAGGAACGGCAGGCGGAACTGGCCGCGGTCCCAGAGGAAGTAGACGTCGTCGCCGGTGACCGGCGTGCGGGCGAGGTCCGCCGAGGCGCGCCAGTCGGGCAGCAGCGCGTCGAGCGCGCGCGGGTCGAGCACGGCGCCGGAGAGAGCGTGCGCGCCGGCCGAGCGGCCCTTCTCCAGCACGGCGATCGCCACCTCGCCCAGCGGCTCGCCGGGCGCCCCGGCGGCGATCCTCGCGTCGTGCTGCGCGACCAGGTCGGCGAGATGGATGGCACCGGCGAGCCCGGCGGGGCCCGCGCCCACGAACTGCACGTCGAACTCGAGAACCTCGCGCTCCATCGTTCCTCCGCGGGCGTCAGCCGCCCTGCGCCTCCAGCCACCGCTCCGCCGCGATCGCCGCCTGGCAGCCGCTGCCCGCCGCCGAGATTGCCTGCCGGTACGTCGGGTCGGCCACGTCGCCGGCCGCGAACACACCCGGGATCGCGGTGCGCGGCGAGCCCGGCTCCACCACGACGTAGCCCTTGTCGTCGAGCGGCAACGCGCCGCCGAGGAACGCGGTGTTGGGCCGGTGGCCGATGGCGATGAAGACGCCGTCGATCGCCTCCTCGGTGACCGCGCCGGTCGCGGTGTCGCGCAGGTTCACCCCGGTGACCTTGCGCGGCTCGTCGCTGCCCAGCACCTCGGCGATGACCGCGTTCAGGCGGAAGGAGATCTTCGGGTTCCGCCGCGAGCGCTCCTGCATGATCTTCGAGCCGCGCAGCTCGCCGCGGCGGTGCACCAGGACCACCTCGCTGCAGAAGCGCGTCAGGTAGTTCGCCTCCTCCAGCGCCGTGTCGCCGCCGCCCACCACCATCACCCGGCGGCCGCGGAAGAAGAAACCGTCGCAGGTGGCGCAGGCCGACACCCCGGCGCCCCAGAAGGTCTGCTCGCTGGGGATCCCCAGCAGCTGTGCGCTGGCGCCGGTGGCGACGATCACCGTCCGGGCCTGGAACTCGCCGGCGTCGGTGCGCAGCCCGAACGGCCGCCGCGAGAAGTCCACGCCCTCGACGGTGGCATCCACCACCTCGGTGCCGAAGCGGATCGCCTGCTCGCGCATCTTCAGCATGAGGTCGGGACCCTGGATGCCCTCCGGGAAGCCGGGGTAGTTCTCGACGTCGGTGGTGATGGTGAGCTGCCCGCCCGGCTGCGAGCCGGAGAGCAGCAGCGGCTTCAGGTTGGCGCGGGCCGCGTAGATGGCGGCGGTGAAGCCGGCCGGGCCGGAACCGAGGATCACGACGTCGTGGAGGTTGGACATGGGTGCACTCCGGGGTGGCGGGGAAGACGTGCGCGGGATTCTAGCCGGGTGCGCCGCGGGAGGCCAATCGGACGCGGGCAGTCCGATGACCCCGCTCTGGGCTACTGCCGAGCCGTCCGCGCGCGCTCGCGCCAGGCTCCGGCCTCGGCCGCCCTGCCCTGTCGCTCGAGCACCTGCGCGTACGCCTCGGCTGTCTCCCGTAGGCGCGAATCCCAGCGCAGTGCCGACTTGATGCAGTGTGTCGCCTGCGGCAGTGCGCCCTGGTCGAGGAAGACGAGTCCCAGATCGAGGAACAGCGGCCCCGCACTGGTCGAGTCGGTGAATTCGCCATGACCGTAGGTGCTGGAGCGCAGCCGGATCCCGTCCTCGAGTAGGGCCTTGGCCTCCGGCAGGCGCTTCTGTCTCCGATAGAGCGCCGACAGCCCACGGTAGGCTTGCATGCCCGCGGTGGTGCCGCACCAGCTCGAAGTTCTCCGTGCGACCCCGATCGCCTTCCGGTAGAGCGCCTCGGCCCGGCTGGAATCTCCCCGTGCGAGGCGGTGGCTCGCCAGGGCCGACGATGCCCAGTCCAGCGCGTCGGGGTCGCCCAGGGCCAGCCGGTTCTCGCAATCCACGAGGCGCTGGCAGAGGGCCTCGGCTCGTTCCGGGTGGCCGGCGCTGTCGTAGGCGGCCACCAGTTCGGGTGGGTAGTGCGCGTAGAAACGGCCCGACTCGAGCGCGGAGTCGCTTGTCGCGACCAACCGTTCGTAGAGGGGGATGGCGTCGGTGTAGCGGGCGTGGGCGACATAGGAACCGGCGAGGGACTCCAGGAGTGTCTCCACGGAGACTTCCGCGCGCCCGGACGGGACGCCCGCGATCCTGCGGTGATCGAGTTCGTCCAGGGCCGCGCGCCACCGCGACTCCGCCGTTCGATCGTCGCCCGAGCGGTGAGCGTCGAGGCCGCCCCGCCACAGGCTGTCGGCGCGAGTCATGTGGCGCGGGCGTTCCTCTCCACTCGGATCCGCCCAGGCGTTCGGCTCGGTCGCCGGTTGGCTCGTGCGTGCGACGGCGAGATCCCAGAGCCGCTCGGCTGGCACGAGGTCCACCGGGCGATGCCGCTCGTCGAGTGCGATCATGCGGTGATGCAGCAGGTTGTGTCCCAGCCACGCCGCGGGCACGAGCGCCAGCAGAATGTACGAGACCATGTTCGCGCGCCATGCCCAGGCCAGGATCCGGGGAGCCTGGTCGCGGCCGAGCATCCGCCGAGCCACGCGGTACTCGATCCAGACGGAGGCGAAGAAGAAGGGGACGAGAAGGAGCAGCGCCGCCGCCGGCACCATCCAGTAGAGGGCGTTCTCGTCCGGGTAGAGCCAGGGACTCGTCACGAAGAAGAAGACCATCCGCTCGCCGACCTCGCCGATGAGCATGTGGGGGTACAGGTGGCCACGCGGCGCGAACGCGGAGCCGAGGCCGGTCAATCCCAACTCACCCACCGTCAGCACGATCCACGTCAGGGGCACGCCGGCGACGGTGGAAACGAGGTTGGCGATGGCCGAGACCCTCAGACTGCGGCCCCAGCTCGTTCCCAGGCGTCGGGTCGCGACCCAAGCCTCGAGCGGGATGATGGCCAGGAGTGATGCCCACATCGGTACGGCCATCAGCGCCATCATCGGCACGCCCGCGTCGGCGTGCGCGACGGCGGGGCAGGTCGGCAGCAGGAACAACGCACCCAACCCGAGCAACCCCGCACGCTCGAACCTCGAGAAGGCCATGATCCGGTGTCTCCGCCCTAATGACAACCGCGATTCAATACGATCGGCACAATAGCGCCCCGTCATGTCATTGTCATCCCCAACCACAGTTGCCAGATTCCGAAGGCGGCGAGCGCCAGCGCCGAGACGCCGATCAGGGCGCGGTTGACGCGCGGGCCGAGCCGGCCGGCGCCGGCGAAGAGCAGCACGACCACGACCATGCTCGCGACCATCGTGGCGTAGAAGGCGGCCAGCAGGGCGACGCCGTGCAGGGGCGACTCGCGCCAGGCGCGCAGCAGCAGCGGGCCCATCACCAGCACCCAGCCGAGGTAGGGGCCGGGGTTCAGCAGGTTCACCACCGCGGCGCCGAACAGGCTCTCGCGGCCGGAGCCCCTTGCGGCGGTGACCGACTCCAGTGTCCAGCGTCGCCAGGTGAGCCACGCGCGCCAGGCGAGGAAGAGCAGGAACGCGCCGCCCGCCAGGCGCAGGCCGCGCTCGAAGCCGGCGGGCATGTGGCTCAGCACGAGCAGCGCCAGCGCGATGATCGGTCCGTCACTGAGCAGCGGCGAGAAGGCGGCGGGCAGGGCGCGGCGCCAGCCGTGCGCCAGCGTGCGCGAGACGAGGTAGGCCTGCAGCGGGCCCGGCTGCACCGCCGCGGCGAAGGCGAAGGTGATCCCGAAGATCAGGTAGGCGAGCATTCCCGCCAGCATACTGCAAGGTGGTGACGCGAGGATCGGCTCGGCGGGCCCGGGCTACGGCCGGGGTCGCAGGGCCCGGATCGGGGCCGTGCTCATCCAGTAGAGGTCGCCGTCGCGGCCGAAGAAGAGGTAGCGGCCGTCGGGGGAGACGCTGGCGATGCCGTCGCCGCGCGCGAAGCCGTGTTCGGTGAGGTCCACCGGGGTGCTCCACGCACCGTCGGGTTGCCGGAAGGTGACGAACAGATGGCAGCCGCCCTCGACGTCGAAGACGAGGTAGCTGCCGTTCGGCGCGATGCCCGGGTGGGCGAGGTTCCGGTAGCGGGCTCGCAGGGAGTCGAGGGCGCCGCCGAGGCGCTCGCGCGCCGCGAAGCGGCCGTCGCGCAGCGTGGCCCGCACCAGGTGGCCGGTGATCACGCCGCCCTCCAGCACGTGCTCGGTCACGTAGAGCTCGCCCGCGCGCGTCGAGCTGACGAACATCCCCTGGCCGACGTAGCGCGCCGCCGACCAGCCGCGCGGGCCGCGATCGGCGGCGTAGATGCCGTAGGCGAACGGGGCGGGCGGTTCGCCGGCCGGCGTGGGCCGGAACCAGCCCCAGTAGATGTGCCGGCCGTCGGCGGTGAGGTGCGGCTCGTGCGCGTTGCAGCCGGCGGAGAAGTCCACCGGCGCAGGGACCGTCCAGCCCGCCCGCGTGGCGCGGCAGGTCATGATGGCCTGCCGCATTCCCGAGGAGTCCTCGACGGAACGAGTGAAGTAGAGCTCGTTGCCGTCGGCGGACCACGTGCAGGCGTAGTCGCCGGTGCCGGGCAGCGACACGATGCCCGGTGCGAAGACGCGGGGGGTGTCGCCGGGCGCGGGCTGTCCCAGGTACGGTCCCCGCGGCGCCGGCCGGATCGTCGGCAGACCGGCCATCGCCGCGGAGGCGGGCGCCGCGAGGGCGAGGGCGAGCAGGATCGCCGGGAGCGGGGCGGGGCGCACGAGGGTCTCCGGGCCCGGGCTACGGTCGCAACAGCGCGACGCGGTAGGGCATGGCGATGGTGAAGTCGCGGCGATCCCGGAACTCCTCGATGCGCCGGATCGAGCGATCGCCCATCACCTCGACCTTGGCGAGCAGCTCGGCGTGGTCGTGGAAGCGCTGCAACCCGGTGAAGGTGCGGTCGAGCAGCAGCGGGGAGTGCTCGACCGCCGCCCAGCCGCGGAGGACCTTCTCGGCCTCGCCCAGGTACCAGCTCCAGGAGGAGCTGGGCGCGTGGTCCGCCACCAGAACCTCGGGCGCGAGCTGTCCGGCGTGGCGCAGGGCGGTGCGGGCGTCCACGATCTCGTGCAGGCAGAACTCGAAGAAGACGACGTCGGCACGCTCGCCGACGGCGAGGACGTCCGAGGGCAGGACACGGTAGCGGTCGGCCAGTCCGGCCTCGCGCACCCGCTCGCGCAGGCGCTCGACCGCGGCGGCGTCGGGGTCCACGCCGAGCACGGTGCGGGCGCGGCCGGCGAAGCCGATGAGCTGCCCGCCGCCCGCGCCGACGTGGATCACCGTTCGGCCGGTGAAGTCGTAGCAGGACTCGAGGTCGGCGAGGATGCGGGCGAGGTCCGTGGCCATCACTTCTTCCCGTT
Organism: uncultured bacterium; assembly: GCA_964398895.1. Taxonomy (GTDB): domain Bacteria; phylum Eisenbacteria; class RBG-16-71-46; order RBG-16-71-46; family RBG-16-71-46; genus JANXPZ01. The sequence continues at coordinate 29,459 of CAYNPF010000001.1, read as the reverse complement.
CGCGGGCGCGTCCCCGGGGGTGGGCGGCGGCATGCGCGTGGACTGGGCCGAGACCGCGCGCCACGTCCCGTTGCGCCTCACGTACACGTCGGTGTAGCGCGACGCGGTTTCGTAGGCGTTGCCGTGGTAGCTGCCGCGCTGCGCGAACCAGCCGGTGAGGATCGCCACGTCGCCGTAGACGCGCACGACGACGTCGCGCGTCTCGAAGGGCTCGATCTTGAGTTCCGGGTCGAGCACGGCGGCGATCATGCGCTGCTTGTCCGAGAGCGCGCCCCCGCTGCCGATCGAGACGAAGTCGTCGGCGATGATCCGCTCGAGGCTCGCGCGGTCCTTGCGGACGACGGCGTCGTCCCAGGCGGTCTCGAGCGCGCGCAACTCGCGCGCGGTGGCGTCGGCGCGGGTCGGTCGGGGCGCCGCCGGCGCGACGGCGGTGGGGACGAGGAGAGCCAGCGCGATGAATGTCGAGAAGCAGGCGTGCCGCATGCTCATACCCTCCGGCCCGGTTCCGGGCGGGTAGCGAGGTCCAGGGAGAACCGGAGCACTCGATCCGTCGCCCCGGATGGCGGCATTGTGCCGGAGTCGGCGGCGCGGCGGGGCGCGGCGATTCCATTCGCAGCGCCGCGGCTGCCGGACGCGGCGGAACCGGGCACGGGCGGAGGGTGCCGCCCGCCCCCGCGACGATCGGGCGGTGACGATCGGGCCGCGACGATTGTGCTTGGCAGTGGGCCGCGGCGCGGCTAGCCTGCACGCACGCAATCGCGCCGGGCCGCGGCGCGGATGACCACCGGAGAGGCGCATGCGCACACGCCTGCCTTTGACCCTGGCCATCTGCCTGGGCGGCCTGCTCGGGCTCGGCGCCGCCACCTTCCGCTATGCGGAGGGGTTCTCCTACTTCAGCAACGATCCCCGCGCCTGCGCCAACTGCCACGTCATGCGTCCCTACCTGGACTCGTGGCAGAAGTCGTCGCACCACGTGCGGGCCGCGTGCAACGACTGCCACGTGCCCCACGCGCTCGTGCCCAAGCTGGTCACCAAGGCCGAGAACGGCTGGAATCACTCGCGCCGCTTCACCCTGCAGGACTACCCCGAGGCCCTGCGGATCACGCCGCACAACGCCGACCGCCTGCAGCACAACTGCATCACCTGCCATGCCGAGTTGACCGAAGAGATCCGCGAGACCGCCCGCGGTTCCGGCATCCGCGGATCGCCCCGTGCCGGCGACATCGCCTGCACCCGCTGTCACGCCGATGTCGGACACGGACCGAGGAGATGATCATGTCCCAGCGCGCGAAGTACCTGGTGGCGATCGTGGGCGCGGCGCTGTCCACGTTCGCCGTCGTCCTGCTGCTGGTCAACGTGCTCCAGCGCAAGCTCGAGGCGCGGCAGACCCACTTCGAGATCGTGAAGCTCACCGAGGACACGGTGGACCCGAGGGTGTGGGGCGAGAACTTCCCCCGCGAGTACGACGGCTATCTGCGCACCACCGACACCGAGCGCACGCGCTACGGCGGCAGCGAGGCCTTCTCGCGCCTCGACGCCGATCCGCGCCTGCGCCGCATCTTCGCCGGCTACGCCTTCGCGCTCGAGTACCGCGAGGAACGTGGCCACGCCTACTCGCTGCGCGACCAGGACAGCACGCTGCGCGTGCGCATGCGGCCGCAGCCCGGCTCCTGCCTGCAGTGCCACGCCTCGATCCTGCCCGCCTACCGCAAGGCGGGCGGCGGCGACGTGATGAAGGGTTTCGCCATCGTCAGCGCCATGCCGTGGGCCGAGGCGCGCCGGCTGGTGGACCATCCGGTGACCTGTCTCGACTGCCACGACCCGGCGACCATGGCGCTGCGGGTGACGCGCCCGGGCTTCCTCGTCGGCATCCGCGAGTACATGAAGACGAAGGGCGTGCCGGCCTACGACCCCAACACCATGGCCACGCGCCAGGAGATGCGCTCGTTCGTCTGCGGGCAGTGCCACGTCGAGTACTACTTCCGCAAGCCCGACCGGATCGTCACCTACCCGTGGGCGCGCGGGCTGCGGATCGAGGACGAGGAGGCCTACTACGACAGCCTCCACTTCAGCGACTGGCGGCACGAGGAGACCGGGGCGGACGTGCTCAAGGCCCAGCACCCCGAGTTCGAGATGTGGAACCAGGGCGTGCACGCGCGCAGCGGCGTGGCCTGCGCCGACTGCCACATGCCCTACATGCGGCAGGGGGCGATCAAGATCAGCGATCACCACGTGCGCAGCCCGCTGCTCAACGTGGACCGCGCCTGCCTGGTCTGCCACTCCTTCCCGGCCGACGAGATGAAGGCGCGCGTGCAGGTCATCCAGGACCGCAACGCCGCGCTGCTGTCGCGGGCCGAGGACGCGCTGTTCGGCCTCTACGACGCGGTGACGGCGGCGCGCGCCGCCGGCGCGGACAGCGTGGCGCTGGGGCCGGCGCTGCGGCTGCAGCGCCGGGCGCAGTTCCGGGCCGACTACGTGAACGCCGAGAACTCGATGGGCTTCCACGCGCCGCAGGAGGCGGCCCGCATCCTGGGCGAGGCCATTGACTACGCGCGCCAGGGCCAGGTCGCGGCCCTGAAGGCGGCCCGGGCGCGGCCGCGGTAGCGGTCGTCCACTCCCATCGCGCGCCGGTCGCGCCGGGGCCGCGCCGGGCGGCCCGGGCGCGCGGTCGGGGCGGCGTCGGTTCAGGCTCGGATCCTCGTGAGGTCGCGGCTCGGCACTCGGGCCGGACGCGGCAGCTCGGTGGAGAGGAGGGGGAATGGCTGGCGAGACGATGGACCGCAAGGAGTTCCTGGCGACGCTGGGGCGGATCGGCGCCGGTGCGTGCATGTGCGGTGCGGTGGTCGGCATGCGGACGGCCTGGGGAGCGGAGACGCCGAAGGCCGATGGGTCGGCGAAGAGCGCCGAGGCTCCGCCGAGCGTGCCGGGGGAGAAGACCCCGGCCCGCGCGGTGAAGCGCATGGAGTTCGTGGACGGCTGGGTGCCCCGCTTCTTCAAGGTGATGGACGAGCACCTCGACGAGCCGACGCGCCGCCGCATCATGGCGGCGAACGGCCGGGCCTGCTTCTGCGCCTGGTCGCCCGACGCGCAGCGGCGGCCCGAGCCTGCGTCGCCGGAGCGCATCGCGAAGTGGGTGAACGATCGCGGCCCGGCCTCCGGCTACTCGATGAGGGACGGCGTGATCCACTTCGAGTACGTCGGCAGCGCCGAGACCGGCAAGTCCTCGCCCGACCACGTCTGCCTGTGCCCGACCGTCGAGGCGCAGAGTGCGAAGACGATGTCGGCCAGCTACTGCTGGTGCTCGGTGGGCTACGTCCAGGAGATCCACGAGCGCGTCTTCGGCCGGCCGGTGAACGTGGAGCTCGTCGAGTCGGTGCTCCGCGGCAACCCGCGCTGCCGCTTCCGCATCACGCTCGCCTAGGCGACCGGCCGGTGCGTGGGATGGACGGCCCACCGCTCCGGCCGACGCCCTCAGCCCGCCGTGGACAGGGCGTGCGCGTCGGCCGTCTCGCGGGCGGCTTCGGCCTGTCGGGCGACACGCAGATGCACCGCGAAGTGCGCCACGTGGTGGACCAGCTCCTTCCACGCCGACCAGAGCAGGTCCAGGCGACTGGCGGTCTCCCACCCCTGCAGGCCGGCGGGGCCGCTGATGCGCTCTCGCCACTGTTCGGGAGAGAGCCTTGCGATGGCCCGCCGCGACTCGCGGTGCGCCTCGTCGTACTCGGCGAGGATGGTGCTACATTGCTCCGGTGCCGGTTTGCCGAGGTCGGATGTCCGACCTCGCAGGACATAGAGCATGAGCCGTTCGCGCTGTACGAAGGCCCAGGCGAGCTCGCGCGCCGTGTGACTGCAGTCCGGTGGCCGGTCCTCGAGACGACTCGAGGGGAACGCTCCCAGCATGCGACGCGCGTTGCGGAATTCCCGTTCGAGGACCTCTGCGAGAACCAGCCATTCCGGACTGACGGTCGGAGTCATGTCGCTCTCCCTGGTGGTGGGGCGCCGGCCGCGCCTGGTACTTCCCACGACGCCGGAAGGATAGCCGGCGGCGGATACCGGGCGGTTTCCCCGGTATTGCCGGCTTGTGAAATCGGATCGTCGGCGCAGTCGTTCGATCGGCAACACGTGGGGCCGACTCCCCATTGACCACGTCTTCCGGCAGCCCTTAGCATCCGCCGGCTGGAGGGTGACATGGCCGACCTCGTGATGGTGATCGAGGACGAGAAGGAGATCCGCGATCTCGTCCGCTACAACCTCGAGCGGGCCGGTTACCGTGTGGCCGCCGCGGCCGACGGTGAAGAGGGCCTGGAACGGGTCTTCCGCTCGCGTCCCGACGCCGTGGTGCTCGATCTCATGCTCCCGGGCCGCAGCGGGCTGGAGGTACTGCGCGAGATCCGGACCGAGCCCATGACCCGGGACCTGCCGGTGATCGTGCTGACCGCGCGGGCGGCGGAGATGGACAAGCTGCTCGGCTTCGAGCACGGCGCGGACGACTACGTGACCAAGCCCTTCAGTCCGCGCGAGCTGGTGGCGCGCGTGCAGGCCCTGCTGCGTCGGGCGCGACCGGAACGCGGGCCGATGGCCATAGCCGTTGGCCGGCTGCGGATCGATCCGGCCACCCACGAGGTCGCCTTCGGTGGCCGTCCGCTCGCGCTGACGCCCCGCGAGTTCGATCTGCTCGTCTTCCTTGCCCGGTGGCCCGGCCTCGTGCACTCGCGCGAGGAGCTGCTGCGCAAGGTGTGGGGATACGATTACGTCGGAACCACCCGCACGGTGGACGTGCACGTGCGACGCCTGCGCGTCAAGCTGGGCGAGCGCCAGCGCGTGATCGAGACGGTCCCCGGTTCGGGCTACAAGCTGATCGTCCCGCCCGAATCGCACGAAGGTGCCCGGTGAGTCTCTCGCTGCGCACGCGACTGGTGGCGGGGCAGGTGGTCGTGGTGCTGGTCGCGCTGTCGCTGGTGACGCTCCTGACGGCGCAGCGGCAGCGGCAGTGGGTGGCGGGGCGGACGGCCGCGAGTCTGGAGCAGGCGGGCCGGCAGGTTGCGACCGGACTGCCCCGGGACGACGACTACGGGGCATTGGCCGCCCGTCTCGGCCGAACGCTGGGATACCGGGTCACCTTCGTGGACAGCGCGGGGCGAGTGCTCGGCGATTCCGACGTCCCGGCCGGGCGGTTGGCTCGGGTCGAGAACCACGCTGCGCGACCGGAAGTCGCCGCCGCGCTGCATGGCCACGTCGGGCGCTCCCTGAGGCACAGCCACACCATCGGCGTGGACCTGGTGTACGTGGCGGTTCCGGGGGCGGCGGGCGGACGGGTCGCGGCGGTGCGTCTGGCCGAGCCGCTCGTCGCGGTGCGTGCCCTCGACGCGTCGTTGCTGCGGCTCACCCTGATCTCCGGGGCGCTGGCGCTCCTTCTCAGTGTGCCGCTGGTGTTCTGGGTGGCCGCGCGGCAGGCGCGGCGCGTGCGCCAGCTCGAGGCCGTGGCGCGGCGGTTGGGCACCGGAGATCGCACCGCGCGGGCCCTGGAGCAGCCGGCCGACGAGCTGGGTCGGCTGGGACGCGCGCTCAACGACATGGCGGCCGAGGCCCAGATCCGGCTCGCGGCGCTCGAGCGCGAGCGCGACGAGCGAGAACGGATCCTGGCGCACCTGTCGGACGGCGTGGCCCTGGTGGACGGTGCCGGCCGGATCGTGCGCATGAACCGCAGGTTCGCCGAGCTCATCGGCGCCCCGCTCCCGGCGGAGGAGGGCATGCCGCTGCCGGAGTTCGTGCGCTCTTCGGAACTGGATCGGCTGGTGCAGTCCGCGGGCGAGGGCGAGCGCACCCAGGAGGCGGATCTCCGGCTGTGGACGGGTGATCAGCGGCTCCTGCACGCCACGGCAACCTCGCTCGGGACATCCGATGACCGCCCGGTCCTGCTCGTGTTGCACGACCTCTCGGAAGCCGAACGCCTGGACCGTGTCCGCCGGGACTTCGTGGCGAACGTCTCCCACGAGTTGCGCACGCCGCTGACCTCGCTGCGCGGCTACGCCGAGACCCTCCTGGATGGCGGACTCGAGGATCCGGAGAACCGCGAGCGGTTCGTGCGCGTCATCAGGGACCAGGCGGTGCGGCTCGAGGCCATTGCCCAGGACCTGCTGACGCTGGCGGATCTGGAACGCAGTGGCGCACGATTGCACCCCGAGGGCTTCGATCTGCGCGAGGTCCTCGCCCGACAGGCGGCGACCTTCCAGGCGCGGGCGGCCCGTGCAAGGATCGAGCTCGCCGTCGAGCCGGGTCCGCCGCTGCCGATGACCGCCGATCTCCGGCTCGTCGAGCAGATGCTTGCCAACCTGCTCGACAACGCGTTGAAGTACACCGAGCGCGGCTCGGTGCGAGTGCGGGCGGGGGAATCGGGCAGGCGAATCTGGTGCGAGGTGGAGGACACCGGCTGCGGCATCCCGGCGACGGATCAGCCGCGCGTCTTCGAGCGCTTCTACCGGGTGGACAAGGCGCGGTCGCGCCAGCAGGGGGGCACGGGGCTCGGGCTGGCGATCGTGAAGCACATCGCCGGGCTGCACGGCGGAGAAGTGACGCTCCGCAGCCGCGTGGGCGAGGGCAGTTGCTTCCGCGTGGAGATGCCGCGGGAAGCGGCGCGGCCGTCGGGCGCTGCCTCGTGACGCACGGCCGGGCTCGCGTCAGTCCCTGACGCTGAAGATCTTGAACGATCCCTTGCGTTCCGCCACGGCCTTCACCCAGCCCCAGCGCAGCGTGTCGTTGGCATCGCCACGGACGACCAGGGTGAGCCGGCTGTAGAGCCGGAAGTTCCGATAGCGGGCGATCGAGTCGGCCTGCACGTGCAGCAGCTCGTAGTACCGGCCGCCCAGATCGCGCACCGCCTGCGTGCAGCCCTTGCGGTTGCGGGTCATCACGAAGAACCACGCGTCGCCGCACGGGATCCCGGTCGCCGGCCGGCTCTGCGGGAACTCGCGCCAGAGGATGTCGCAGAATTCGCGCTGGCTCACGCAGAGGCCCGTGAGCGAGTCCCGACTCGCATGATGCAACGCGCGACAGATTGCCCGACCCAGATCGTCGAGACTCGCCGCGCCGCCGGCGAATCGCCGGCTCACCCGCGGCGCGTTCGTGCGGCGGCCGAGCGCGACCGACAGCGACTCCGGGTCCAGCAGCGGGACGTAGCCGGGAGAGTCCTTGACCGAGACCGGGCGGCGCGGCGGGACGCTGTCCGGTCTCGGCTCCGGAATCGGGCTCTTCGCCGCCCCCAGCGTGAGCAGAGCGAGGCCGACCAGTCCCGCGAGCACCCGGGCCGGGGTCCCGCCCCGGCGACGAGCCGCCATCGTCCGCCGCGCCGTGGATGGCCTCATGAGCCGTACCCGAACGTGAGCGAGACCCCCGGCCGCGTGCGGTAGCGGGAGACCTCACGGGCCCCCTGGAGCTGCCGGACGACGTGCCCCAGGAGGTCCTTGCCGGCCAGCTTCACGCGCAGGCTTCGCGCCGGGCTCCAGTTCACGCTCGCGTCGAGGCTCGTGACGGGCTGTTCGTAGACATCGGGGAGCGGTTCGATCCCCAGTGTGCGCAGCCGCCGGCCGGTCGCGTTCAGCAGTACGCTCAGGTCGAGCCGCCCATCGGAGCTTGCGTAGTCCAACGCGGCGTTGACCACGTAGGCAGCCTGGCCCTGGAGTGGATGCTCCTCCGATCCGAGCTTCGAGACCTGGGGCTTCAAGTACACCCGGGAGGAGATCCAGGACACGTTGGCGTTCAGGGAGAAGTGGTCCAGGCGATCCCGGAGATGGCCCAGGCTCGTGCGCGCCTCGAGCTCGACGCCCACGTTGGTGCCGTGGTCGGAATTGCGCGGGACCAGCAGCAGCGGAGTACCGCCGGCGATGACCTGCTCGATGGGCTGGTGCAGCCGCTTGTAGAAGAACCCGGCAGCCAGCACCTCGGACAACGCCGGGAACGCCTCGATCCGGACATCGTAGTTGTCGATCGTGGCGCGGCGGAGGTCGGGGTTTCCCGCCACCTGCATGCCTCCGTTGTACTCGAGCGAGGGGCTGGGCGACAGCTCGTTCAGATCCGGCCGCGAGAGCGTACGGCTGGCGGCCAGCCTCAGGTTCACCGCCACGCCCGCGTCCCAGGTGAGGTTCGCGGCGGGGAGCCAGTCCAGATTGTCGAGCCGGCCCTCGCGGGTGATCTTGCCGGGCTCGAACAGATCGAACGTCTGCACGTTCTGGAAGCCGCGCTCGGCGCGCACGCCCAGGTTCGTCCGCAGGTGCGCGCCCAGGGGCACGTCCACGCTCAGATAGCCCGCACTGACACGCTGGCTGGCGCGGTAGTTGTCGATGTCCAGCGTGGCCTCCTCCACCCAGGCGGTGGAGCTGGAGCCGTCGAATGTGCTTGGATCGAAGACGGTTTCGGCGCCTCCCTCGCGGTCCGTGCCCGAACCAGGATGGACGTTGAACCGGCGATAGGAGCTGTGACGGGACTTGGTCTGCCGATCGTAGCCGAGCACGACGCGGCCGTGGCCCATCCGGCCGAGGCCGTAGGGCAGTGAGCCGCTCACCGTCGTGCCCCACCCGTCATCGCACAGGTCGCCGTACTCGCGGCTGCCCGACGAACCCAGGACCCAGTGCTCGGTATCGCCGGGGAAGTAGTAGACACGGTCATAGGTCAGCTCGCGACGGTCGGGCTGGAGGCGCTTGGCGCGCGAGCGGCTGAACCTCCAGTCCACGTCGGCCCCGCGCAGGCCGGGGAAGTGGTGCTCCCCCTCGAGGGCGCCCGAGACGATGTTCCGCTGCACGTACAGGAGGCGGGTGTTGCGGTAGACCATCCAGGTCCCGCTGGTCGCCTCCGTGCGGTTGTGGTCAGGCCCCTCGAAGGTCCTCACCTCGTCGTCGGAGCTCCGGGTGTACAGCCCGCGCAGGTGCACCGTGTGGTTCCGCGAGACGCGGTAGCTGAACCCCGACGTGCCACCCAGCAGCGCCGAGGCCGTGCTGCGACGGACGGCGTAGTCGTAGAGCGTGTCGCTCGCGGCCATGAAGAAGCGCTGGGCCTCCTCGATGTCGCTGAACGAGCGGGCCAGGCTCCACGACTGGATCACACCCAGCGGGCGCCCCAGCAGCTTCCACTCGTCGCCGTACGTGGCCGAGTAGCTGGCGTTGGGGGAGGTGTGGGCCCGGTGCGGGGACCAGATGTCCGTGAACGACCGGCCGATCGCGGCGAGCGTGCTCTTGCTGAAGCCGAGCGCCGGATTGCCCTCGCTCCACAGCAGCGGCCGGTTCCCGGCCAGCTTCCCGACCTGCTCGGGGAGGCTGCGATTGCCGGTGCCGAGTCCGAAGACGCCGGCATCGCTGCCCCGATAGGCACGGCGCGACGCGAACGTCACTCCCCGCACATACCCCTCGCTGACGGAAACGGACCAGGTGCGGGCGCCGGGGAAGTCCCGAGTACGCACCTGCACGTCGCCGCCCCCGAACTCGCCCGGACGGTCCACCGTGTACGTCTTCTGGACCACGATGTGGTCGAGCAGGTTGGCGGGCAGGAGGTCCAGCGGCACGACGCGGCGGTTCTGCTCGGGACTGGCGATGCGCACGCCATCCACGTCCGTCGAGCTGTAGCGCTCACCGAGCCCCCGGACGAAGACGTACTTCCCGTCGGACACCGACAGCCCCGTGACCCGCCTCAGCACCTCCGCCGCGTCCTTGTCTGGAGCCCTGCGGACCTGCTCGGCGCTGACGGCATCCCCCAGCGACGCGGCCCTCCTGCGGGCCGCGAGCAGGGAGACGTCGGTTCCACGCCGGGCCGCGGCGCTGACCTCGATCTCGCCCATCGGGATGGCCTCCAGCGACAGGGCCGTGCTGACTGGCAGCACCCGTCCGGCCACCAGCAGAATCCCGGGGACCCGCTTGCGGGCGTACGACATCGCCCGGACCTCCAACACGTATCGTCCGGCCGCCGCCTCGAGCAGGTACGTGCCGTCTGCATTGGCCAGGCCGCCCACGCGGCGCAGACTGGAGTCGGCTGGCAGCAGCACTACCTCGGCGTACGGGATCGGCTCGCCCGACTCGGTGGCGAGAATCCTCCCTTGGACCCTGCCGGAGCTGGTCGCCGCTGCCGGAGCGACGAGCAGGAGGGTGAGGAGGACCGCCAGCCCCGGCGCCAGCGGGGGAAGGGACGTGCAGATCCGTCCTGGTGCGTCTGCCGCACGAGTCATCGAGTCAACCTCGAGAGTCGGAGTGGGCGGGGCGATGCACCGCCGCCGGGGCCGGGGGGGCGGCGGGCTGGCAAGGCGCCCACCGCCCCGGTCTGTTGCGCGATCCGGGCCGCGCTCAGTTGACTCGCGCCACCTTGCCGGTGGCCTGCCGGCCGGGCGCGAGCACGCGGTAGAAGTACATGCCGCTCGGCAGTGCCCGATCCACGGTCCAGGCAATCGAATGCGGTCCGGCAGCCATGGTCTCGTCGGCCAGGGTCTGCACCAGCCTGCCATCCGCCCCGTAGACCTCGACCCTCACCGGCCCGGCCTCCGGCAGCGTGAAGGTGACCTGGAGCCGGTTGCGGAAGGGGTTGGGAGCGCTGCCCGCCACGAACACGCGACCCGCCGTGATCGGCACGTCCACGGTCTGGCTCGGTTCGGGCAGGCTGGCGCAATGGTGCGCCCAGGTGGCGTTGTCGTCGATCTTCAACGCTGCGGTCTTGAAGTTGGTGATGATGCCGTTCAGGAACGTGCCCGTCGTGCCGCGCCGCCAGTTGACACCCGACGTCGGCCCCGGGAACGCCGCGCCCACTCGCTTGTCGCCGATGAAGGTGACATTGGCGAGCTGGGTGTTGGTGTAGCCGGTGCACTGCGTGGCGTCGTAGTCGTACTCGTTGTTGTCCTGTTCGGTGCCCTTGTCGCCGTTCTGGGTGCCAGCCGGCGTGTAGTTGGGACTCTGTCGCATGATCGCCCACTGCACCCGCAGTTGCGTGCCGAGCTGGGTGTCAATGCCGTCGTCGTGACTGTCCACGCCGATCAGGTGCGTGCAGTCCATCCTGCCGCCGAACCACTCGAACGAGTCGTCGGCACCGTTGAAGGCCTCGCAGTAGTCCATGTGCGAGTTGGAGCCGCAGCCGTTCAGGGTGAAACTGTTCAGTTCGTTGTTCGGCACGATTTCCTTGCCCGAGTACTCGATCCGGACGTACCGGAGATCGCAGGCATCCCAGGTGTTGTCGTCGCCACCCCAGTAGCCGATGGCGCCGCCCTCGGAGGCCACCGAGTCGCCGGCGCAGGAGTTGACGACGTTCGTCCTCCCGTAGCCGTTGACGACGAGCCCGCCCCACGCCCCCTGCACCTGGGAGCAGGGCGGATCATCGCTGGTCATGATGATGGGCGCGTCCTTCGTGCCCACCGCGGTGATGTGACCGCCGCGCTCGACCACGATGGTGCCCAGCGTGGCGCGCTCGCCGAAGACGACCGTGCCGGCCGGGATGGTCAGATTGGCCTGCGCCTTGATGCGCAGTTGTCCGCCGACCAGGTAGTTGCTGTCCGCCGACCAGGTCCGCGACACGTACAGGTTCACGTTCCGGTAGGTGGCCAGGGGCCGTGGGTCGGGCATGCCGGAGAGGTGCAGATCCTGCCGGTTGCATCCCGTCGAGTCGTAGTTGGTCCAGCCCAGCGTCCAGTCGTCCCCCGGGTTCGGTCCGATGGCGCCGTGATAGGCGACCTGGGTGAAGAAGCCGTCGTCCGGGAGCCTCACCACGGGCTCGGTGAACGCGGGACTCCCGGCCTGCGGCTGCCAGACGGGCACGACGCCCGGCGTGTAGACCGCGGTCGGCAGGAGCGGGTTCTGGTAGGTGTTGTGGATGTTGCGGGTGGTGCCGAGCGTGTCCGCCCGCGGCGGATAGGCGCAGGTGGCGGTGCCGACGCCGGAGAACTGCCCCACGAGGGTGCCACTGGGGTTGTTGTTCCACAGGACGTTGCCATCGAAGACCAACTGGGCCCCGGCCGGTGCGGCCAGCGGGAGCGCCAGCAGGGCGAGCGCCAGACCGATCGCTCTCGGGCGGAGGGTGCCGAATTCGCAGTTGAGCATTCCTGCCTCCTGGGTTGCGGGCGCGGTGACGACGTCCGAGGGGCCACGGTCGCCGATCCAGGGTGGCTTGCAGGGCCGCGGGACCGGCGACGGGACACTCGCAACGGGAAGGGAGCATCGGGGGAGCGGGGCCTCGAACTCGTTCCGGGATGGTGGGCCGCCTGGGCCAGCCTGGCCCCGCGCCCCGTCGCCCCGCCCCGCCCGATCTCCATCCACGGCCAGCTTCGCACGCACTCCATGACGCCGCGGTGAACGCTGTGTGACCTGCGTGGAACTTCGGATGAGAAGCGCGTAACGGCGCGGCGTCGAATTATCCCCACGGTCAAGGTGTCGTAACCGCGCCGTAATGCGGCCCGTGGTCTGCTGCAGGGCGTGAACCCTCCCGATGCTCGGCCCCGTCGCGGACGCCCCGCCCTGATGACGAGAGCCGATGTGTTGACCCTGATCCGCGACACCGCCCGCCGCCCACCCGGGCTCTTCCGCGTTCACCATACTCGGCCCGACCTCTACGCGCGGGCGCGGCGGATGTTCGGCTCGTGGGCGGCGGCGGTGAGCGCCGCCGGGCTGTACTACGAGGCGGTTCTGCGGAGCGCACAACTCCGCTCCGCCCGCGGCATCCCCCGCAGTCCACGCTCCGACACCACCAGGAAAGGACCCAGCGAATGAGGACCGTGCAGAGACGAACCCCCGGGTTCGCGGCGGCGGTGGTTGCCGCTCTGGCGATGATCGGCGCTTTGCCCCCCACGAACGCCGTCGCGCAGAACCTGACCGGGGCGGGCGCCACCTTCCCCTACCCGGTCTACTCGAAGTGGTTCGACGCCTACCGGCAGAAGACCGGCGTCGCCATCAACTACCAGTCCATCGGCAGTGGCGCGGGTATCCAGCAGGTGAAGGCCGGGACCGTTGACTTCGGCGCCAGCGATGCTCCGCTGTCGAATGACCGCCTCCGCGAATTGCCGCGTCCCGTGGTCCACTTTCCCATGGTGGCCGGTGCCGTCGTCCTGGCCTACAACCTCCCCGGCTTCAAGGCTCGACTGAGACTCACCCCCGAGATCCTCGCCGGGATCTACCTGGGACGCATCGTGGCCTGGAACGACAAGCGCGTGGCGGCGGCGAACCCCGGCGCCGCGTTGCCGGCAGCGCCGATCCTGGCCGTGCACCGCTCCGACGGCAGCGGCACCACGAGCATCTTCACCTCGTACCTGGCGGCGGTGAACGGTGAGTGGCGCGAGCTCGTAGGGGCGAACACCTCGGTGAGCTGGCCGGGTGGGGTCGGCGGCAAGGGCAACGACGGCGTGGCGGGACTGGTGCGCCAGACCCCGGGGGCCATCGGCTACGTGGAGCTGGCCTTCGCCAGGCAGAACCGGCTGGCGACGGCGCTGCTGCGGAACCGGGCCGGCCACTTCGTCGAGCCGACGCTGATCTCCACGACCGCCGCGGTGGCGGGTGCTGCGGCCGCGCTGGCCAGGGACCCCCGCACTTCGATCGTGAACTCGCCGGCGCCGCAGGCGTGGCCGATCTCGGGGCTCACCTACCTGCTCGTGTACCGGGACCAGAAGGACCCGGTGAAGGGGCGGGCGCTGGCGGAGTTCATTCGCTGGTCCATGCGGGACGGCCAGGCAATGGTGGAGGCCCTGGACTATGCGCGGCTGCCCGAGGCGGTGGTCGGGCTGAACGAAGCCAATACGCTGACCCTCACCTCGGGTGGCAGGCCATTGCTCCATGCGCGGTGAGGTGGGGAGACCGGCGCCCGCATCCGGTCCCAACGCCGCCGCGTCGGCCGAGGCGCTGCGGCCGCCGGCTCGCGGACGGTCGGGCGCCCGGCGCGCGGTGTTGGCCGACGAGGCCTATCGGGCGCTGCTGGGCGCCTTCTCGCTCCTCGTCCTCGTCGTCGCGGCCCTCATCGTCTTCGAGTCGTCGCGCGGAGCGGGTCCCTCCCTGCGCGCCTGGGGTGGGCGCTTCCTGGTCTCCACGGAATGGGACCCGGTTGCCAATCGCTTCGGGGCGCTGCCGTACCTCCACGGCACGCTGGTCTCCTCGGCCCTGGCCATGCTGTTCGCCATTCCCCTCGGGCTCGGCACCGCCGTCTTCCTCGCCGAGCTGGCCCCGCGGCGGATCGGCGACGCCGTGGCCTTCCTCGTCGAGTTGCTGGCTTCGATTCCCAGCATCGTCTACGGCCTCTGGGGGCTGTTCGTGCTCGCGCCCTTCCTGCGCACCCTGGTCGAGCCCTGGCTGGTCGCGCACCTCGGCTTCCTGCCGTTCTTCCAGGGCTTCCCCTTCGGCATCGGCATGCTGAATGCCGGGATCGTCCTGGCGGTGATGGTGCTGCCCACCGTCGTGTCGCTCTCGCGCGAGATCCTCCTCTCGACGCCCCGCATGCTGCGCGAGGCCGCGCTCGCTCTCGGTTCGACCCGCAGCGAGGCCATCGCGGTGGTCCTGGACGCCGCGCGTCCCGGCATCCTCGGGGCCGTCATCCTGGCGCTCGGGCGCGCTCTCGGGGAGACCATGGCCGTGACCATGGTGATCGGAAACAGCAACCGCATCTCGGCCTCGCTGCTCGCCCCCGGTTCGACCATGGCCAGCGTGATCGCCAACGAGTTCACCGAGGCCACGGGCGATCTGTACCGGTCCGCCCTGATCGAGATCGCCCTCGTGCTGTTCGTGCTCACGCTGCTGGTGAATGCCGGGGCCCGTCTGCTCGTGCACTGGGCGACCGGAGGGAGGCGAGATGTTGCCGGCGCGGTCTGAGGTCACCGGACGGCTCCCCTCGGGGCGCCCCTCCCGCCGCCGCCGACTGGGGAACGGCGCGATCCTCTCCGCCTGCTGGATCGCCGCCGCCGTGGTGATCCTGCCGCTGGCGCTCATCGTCTGGCAGTTGCTCCGCGCCGGACTTCCCACCCTGGACCTCGCCTTCTTCACCCGGATGCCCAAGCCGGTGGGGGAGACCGGCGGCGGCATGGCCAACGCCATCGTCGGCACGTTCGTGCTGGTCGGTCTGGGGGCGGCCATCGCCGTACCGGTGGGCGTGGGTGCCGGCGTGTGGCTCGCGGAGTACGGTCGCGGGCGTCTGGCGGCTCTCGTGCGCTACACGGCCGACGTGCTGGCCGGCGTGCCCTCCATCGTGATCGGCGTCGCCGCCTACGGGCTGGTGGTCGTACCGATGGGGCGTTTCTCCGCGCTCGCTGGTGGCGTGGCGCTCGGCATCCTGATGCTGCCCACCGTCGTGCGCTCGACCGAGGAAATGGTACGGCTGGTGCCCCGCTCCTACCGCGAGGCCTCGCTGGCCCTGGGCGCGCCCCGATGGCGCACCATCCAGGAGGTGGTGATTCCCTCCGCCTCCGCCGGCATCGTCACCGCCACCCTGCTCGCGCTGGCCCGCGCCGCCGGCGAGACCGCGCCGCTCCTGTTCACCGCGCTGGGCAATCGCTTCTGGTCGGTGCAGCTCGACCAGCCCATCGCCTCGCTGCCCGTCCTCATCTACGACTATGCCCGCGCCCCCTACGAGGACTGGAACCGCCAGGCCTGGACCGGGGCGCTGGTGCTGCTCGTGCTCGTTACTCTGCTCTCTGCCGTCCTGCGGCTCACGCTCCGGCGCCTGCCGGGGAGGCCATGAGGTGACCGTGGAAGCTCCGCCTGTCCTCCGCCCGTCGCTGCCGGACGCGTCCCCTCCGACGGGTACCGACGCGGCGCCGACCCCCTCCTCCGAGGTGGCGCCCGGGTCACAGCGTCTCCCCGTGACGGAGCCGTGCATCGTGACCCGCGACTTCAACCTCTGGTACGGCGCGCACCACGCGCTCCGGCGGGTGACCCTCGACGTGCCGGCCCGCGGCGTTACCGCCATCATCGGACCGTCGGGCTGCGGCAAGAGCACGTTGTTGCGCTCATTGAACCGCATGAACGACCTGATCCCCGGCGTGCGGGTGCGTGGCGAAGTGCGCGTCTCGGGTCTCGACATCCACGCCCCGACCACCGACGTGGTGGAGCTGCGCCGTCGCGTCGGCATGGTGTTCCAGCGCCCCAACCCCTTTCCCAAGTCCGTC
>CAYNPF010000001.1:0-13350 GCA_964398895.1 uncultured bacterium | reverse complement strand
ACGTGGCCTTCGGTCCGCGCCTGCTGGGGGTGCGTGACCGGGGCCGGCTCGAGGCGCAGATCGAGACCGCCCTGCGACACGCCGCGCTCTGGGACGAGGTGCGTGACCGCCTCGGGAAGTCGGCCCTGGAGCTGTCGGGCGGGCAGCAGCAGCGGCTGTGCATCGCCCGGGCCCTGGCGGTGGAGCCCGAGGTGCTGCTCATGGACGAGCCGGCCTCCGCGCTCGATCCCACGGCCACCGCGCGCATCGAGGAGCTGGTCCTCCGTCTCAAGGAGCGCTACACGATCCTGATGGTCACGCACAACATGCAGCAGGCCGCGCGGATCTCGGACCGCACCGCCTTCATGCTGCTCGGCGAGTTGATCGAGGTGGACGAGACCCGGCAGATGTTCACGCGGCCCCGGCAGAAGCTCACCGAGGACTACATCACCGGGCGTTTCGGCTAGCGCCGGGCCCGGTGGGAGGCTGGACGTGGAACGACACTTCGAGCGCGAGCTGGAGACGCTCAAGGAGCGGCTCCTGCTCATGGGCGGCAGCGTCGAGGCCATCGTGCTCAAGGCGGTCGAGGCATTGCGCCGTCTCGACACCGACCTGGCGCAGGAGGTCTTCGCGGACGACAAGGTCATCGACCGCATGGAGCTGGACGTCGACGAACGATGCGTGCGCCTGCTCGCGCTCCAGCAACCCATGGCCCGAGACCTGCGGTTCGTCACCGCCGCGCTCAAGATCAACAACGATCTCGAGCGCGTGGGTGACCACGCCGTGAACATCGCGGGCGGCGTGCTGCGGCTGGCGGATCAGCCCCTGCTCAAGCCGCTCGTGGACATCCCGCGCATGGCCACGCTCTCGAGCGGCATGCTGCGCGAGGCGCTGGACGCGTTCGTGCGCCGCGACGCGGAGACCGCCCGGCGCCTGTGTGCCCAGGACGACGCGGTGGACTTCCTCAACCGACAGGTCTTCCGCGAGCTGGTGAGCTTCATGATCGAGGACCCGGCCACCATCACGCGTGCCATGGAGCTCGTCCTGGTGGCGCGCAACCTCGAGCGAGTGGCCGACCTCGCCACGAACATCGCCGAGGAGGTCGTGTTCATCGCCGAGGCGCGGGTCATCAAGCACCACGCCGAAGCGGACCCGCCGGCCGCGGACGACGAGTTCGGGCGGTCGTAGCCGATCGGGACGTCGGCGCCGCCGGCCGTGGTTCGCCCGGCCCCGCTCCGGCCGCGGCTTGCGGCCCGCGAAACGCGGGGACTAGACTGCGCCCCTCGCGCCGCGCGGCGAACGGTTCCGCGGCGCGTCGAAGTCTCCCGGCCGCCAGCGGAGAAACGCATGCCGTTCGTCATCACCGAGCCCTGCATCGGCGTGAAGGACCGCTCCTGCGTCGAGGTCTGTCCGGTCAACTGCATCGTCGAGGGCGAGGACCAGTTCTTCATCCACCCCGACGAGTGCATTGATTGCCAGGCCTGCGAGGCGGCCTGCCCGGTGCAGGCGATCTTCCCCGACGGCAGCGTGCCCGAGAAGTGGCGCGGCTACATCGAGAAGGCGCGCGACTTCTTCGACCATCGCTGAGCGGGCGCGGACCCGGAGCGGACGGCGCCCGGCGCCGCCCGCCGCGCGAAAGGACGATGACGTGAGCGAAGCCGGTCTGCCGTCACGCGAGCAGGCGCTCGCGCTGGTGCACGAGTGGATCCAGAACCCCAACCTGCGCAAGCACTGCCTGGCGGTCGAGGCGGCGATGCGGCACCACGCGCGCCTGCGGGGCGAGGACGAGGAGCGCTGGGGCCTCGCGGGCCTGGTGCACGACTTCGACTGGGAGCGGCATCCCGACGCCGAGCGGCACCCGAGCGCGGGCGTGGCGTTCCTGCGCGAGCAGGGCTGGCCGGAGGATGTCTGCCGGGCGGTGCTCGGGCACGCGCCCCACACCGGTGTGCCGCGCGACACGGCGATGGCGCGGGTGCTCTACGCCGTGGACGAGCTCTGCGGGTTCCTCGTGGCCTGCGCGTTGATGACGCCGAGCAAGTCGCTGGCGGAGCTCGAGGGGAAGAGCGTGCGCAAGAAGATGAAGCGCGCCGATTTCGCCCGCAACGTGAACCGCGAGGACATCGTCACCGGCGCGGCCGAGCTGGGCGTGGACCTCGACCAGCACATCGCCACGACGCTCGAGGCGCTGCGCGGCATCCGGGGCGAACTGGGCCTGTAGCGCCGCGCGCTCGGCGCCGGTCCGGAGACGGCGACGCCGCCCACAACGGTGCGACGCCGATCGTTCGTCGCTCGGGGACCTCCGGTTCTGCCCGGGTCCCGGGGTGGCGCTCAACCGGCGTCGCCTGCAGACCGGCCGTGGGTTCCGCTCGGGAGCCCGACTCGGCCGAACCCCGCTCGATCGGCGGGGCGGATGCACGCCGCGGTCCACCGGGACCGTGGCGTCACTGATAAGCGTGATTCCGCGGGACGTATCCGTCAAGGGGTGATCTTCGTCCCCCGGGTCCGCGGGCGAGCTCGACCGTGCGATCCGCACGGTCGAGCGGCCGGCTCAGGCGAGGGCGACGAGGCGCTCGGCCGAGAGCGTGACGGCGTCGAGCGCGATCTCGACGCGGCCCTCGATCCGCAGCGCGGTCGCCCGGGCGGTGGCGGCGTGCCCCCGGTAGACGTCGGGGAGGAGGACGCACTCGAGCAGGCCGGTGCGGTCGGCGAGGGTGAGGAACAGCATCGTCTCGCCGTTGCGGGTCTCGACGCGCCGGCGCGCGCACGACAGTCCCGCCACGGCGATGCGGCGCCCGGCGTACCGGCCGACCCGGACGGCGGGGACGAGCCCGGGATCGTGCGGGTCCACGAGCGGGTCGAGGGGGTGCCCGCTGAACCAGAGTCCGGTGGTGTGCCACTCGGCGCGCACGCGTTCGGTGGTGTCGAACTCGGGCAGGTCGGGCGCGGGCGCGGGTGCCACCGGCGCGGGGGCGAGGTCGCGGCCGTCGGGTGCGACCAGCGCGGGCACGCGCGGCCGGGGGCGCGTCGCGGCGAGGAGCCGGGCCTCCAGCAGCAGCGAGGGCCGCGTGCGTCCCATACCGTCGAGCGCGCCGGCGAGCACGAGGGCCTCCAGCTCGGGCGGACCGGGGCGCACGCGCTCGACGAAGTCGGCGAGGCCGCGGAAGGCGCCGTGCGCGCGCTCGGCCACGATGCGCTCGCCGGTGGCGTGCGCGAGACCGAAGAGGCGCCCGAGGCCGATGCGGACGGATGCGGAGGTTCCGGTCGGGGTCGCTGTCCCGCCGCGGGCACGCCCGCCGGCGCCGTCACGCCCCGGCTCCTCGAGCGTCGTCTCCCCGCGCGACCGCTCCACGCAGGGCGGCAGGAAGCGCACGCCGGAGCGGCGCAGGTCCTCGACGTGGACCCAGGTGGCGTACATGCCGGCGTGGTGGTTGAGGATCCCCACCGCCCACGCCGTCGGGTGGTGCGTGCGGAAGTACGCGCTGCGCCAGCCCAGCGCGCCGTAGCCGGCCGCGTGCGCCTTGCAGAACGCGTAGGCCGCGAAGCGCACCAGCTCGCGCCACACGGCGCCCGCCGCCGCCGCGTCCACGCCGCGGCGCGCCGCCCGCGCGACGAAGCCCCGTTCCAGCTCGCGGAACTGCGCCTCGCCGCGCGCGGCGCCGATGGCTCGGCGCAGGTCGTCGCCGTCGGCGAGCGAGACGCCGGTGAGCGCCGCCGCCACGCGCATCACGTCCTCCTCGTAGATCATCAGGCCGTGGGTCTCGCCCAGCACCGGCCCGAGCGCGGGGTGGAGGAACGCGTCCGGCTCGAGGCTGCGGTGCCGGCGACAGAACGTCTCCTTGGCGCCGTGGGCGTTGCCGGCCGCCCCGCTTCCGTCCACCGCGCGCCCCGGTGTCCCGGCCGCGCCCGGCCGCACCAGCGCCACCGCGGCGATCGTGTCCTCGAGGCTGCCCGCGCGCAGCATGCGCAGCAGGTGGCGCATCGCCGGCGACTCGAGCTGGAAGCAGCCGAGGGTGTCGCCGGCCGCCACGCGCGCGGCGGTGGCCGGGTCGTCCTCGGGCACCGCCTCCGGGACGATCGCGGTCGGGCCGGCGAGGGTCACGCACTCGGCGATGGTGCTGAGCGCGCGGTTGCCGAGCAGGTCGAGCTTCACCAGGCCGATGCGCTCGACGGCGCGCATCTCGAACTGCGTGATGATCGCCTCGTTGGCGGCGCGCTCGAGCGGCAGGTACCAGGTGAGCGGCCGGTCGGCGACGACGATGCCGCCGCAGTGCACCGACAGGTGCCGCGGCGCGCCCGCGAGCCGCTCGGCCAGCCGCAGCGCCGCCGCCAGCCGCGGCTCGCGCCACGGCACGGCGCGGGCCTCGGGCAGCCGCGCGAGCCGCGGGCCATAGGGCGCGTCGAGCTCGCGCGGGATCAGGCGCGCCAGCGCGTTGACGCGCGCGACCGGCAGGCCGAGGGCCCGGGCGGTCTCGCGGAACGCCGAGCGGGCGCCGAGCCGCGCGTGGGTGGCGATGCGGGCGACTCGGTCGCGGCCGTGCGCCTCGACGACGTGGGCGATCACCTCCTCGCGCCGCTGCCAGCAGAGGTCCACGTCGAGGTCGGGGCAGTCGCGGCGCTGGGGGTGGAGGAAGCGCTCGAAGCACAGCCCGTGACGCAGCGGATCCACGTCGGTGATGCCGAGCGCGTAGGCGACGATCGCCGAGGCGCCCGAGCCGCGGCCCATCGCCGGGATGCCGCGCGCGCGCGCGAAGTCCACGATGTCGGCCACCAGCAGGAAGTAGTCGGTGAAGCCGAGCCGCTCGACGATCTCCAGCTCGGCGGCGAGCCGGGCTTGGGCCCGGCGTCGCGCGGCCTCGCCGGCATAGCGCCACGCCAGCCCGTCAGCGGTGCGGCGGCGCAGCCAGGCGCCGGCGGTGTCGCCGGGCGGGACGGCGACGCGCGGGAAGATGGGCACGCCGGTCTCGATCTCCAGCCGGCAGCGCGCGGCCAGCTCGGTGTTGTTGGCGAGCGCCTCCTCGGCGATCGCCGGCACGCCGGCCGCGGCGCAGGCGGCGCGCACGCGCCGCTCCCACTCGGCCGGACCGGCGAGCCAGGCCTCGCGCGCGGCGCTGGCCGTCACCGGCAGGCGCGCGAGCAGTTCTCCGGCCGCGGCGGCGACGGCGGCGCGGTGGACCTCGTGATCGGCGGCCGCCAGCATCGTCACGTCGCCGGTGGCGACCAGCGGGACGCCGAGGCGACGCGCGGCGGCGACGCACGCGACCACGCCCGCGCGCGCCGCGGGGCCGGCGAGCCCGCGCAGGCCGAGCCACAGGCCGCCGGCGTGCCGCTGCCCGGGCGCCAGCGCCGGTGGCACGCCGCCGGCGAGCAACGCCGCGGCCAGGCCGGGCGATTCCACCACCACGTGCAGGCCGGCATGCGCGCCGGCCAGCGCGCGCACCAGGTCGAAGTCGGCGTCGAGGTGCCGCGCGGTGACCACGGCGCAGAGGCTGGCGTAGCCGCGGCGGTCGAGCGCCAGGAGCAGGGCGTTCGCGCGCGGTCCGACGGCGCTTCCGCCCGGCGCCGGGACGCCGACCTCGGCGCCGATCAAGGGGACGAGGCCGGCGGCGCGCGCCGCCTGGTCGAAGGCGACGCCCAAGTAGAGGTTGTCGCGGTCGGTGAGCGCCAGCGCGTGGTAGCCCAGCGCCGCGGCGCGCTCGACCAGGGCGGCGGGCGAGGCGGTGCCCCACAGCAGCGAGCCGTGCGAGCGCACCCGCAGGGGGACGAAGGTCACGGCGGACCTACTTCGTCAGCGAGGGAGTGCGCAGCACGAAGCCGTGCTCGTCCTCGGGCAGGTGGCCCTTCAGGTGCAGGGCGCGGCCGGAGACCAGCACGCCGTGGCCGAACGCCTCGCGCACGTCGTCGAAGGCGTGGTAGAGCGCGGCGCGGCGGCCGGCCTCGCGCTCGTCGAACAGCGCGCCCTGCTCGCCGCCGGCCGGCACGAAGCCCGACAGCGCCAGGCCGAGGCCGTGCAGCGCGACGCGGCGCGTCGTCACGCGCGCGAGCAGATCGAGCGCCAGCGCCAGCACCACCGGGTCGGTGTCCGACGGTTGCGGCAGCGAGCGAGCCCGCTCGTCGTGCCCGCCGCCGGCGTGGCGCACGCGCACCGCGACGGTGCGCGGCCGCACGCCGAGCTCGCGCGCGCTGCGGCAGGCGCGGCCGGTCAGATACTCGAGCATGCCCTCGATCGCCGCCGGGTCGGTGACGTCGCGGGCGAACGAGGTCTCGCGCGAGATCGAGACCGGCAGCTCGCGTTCGTTCACCGCGGCGGTGTCGCGTCCGCGGCAGCGCTCGTGGAGCCGCCGGCCGGACGCGCCGAACAGGCGCACCAGCGTCTCGAGCGGGAGCGCGCGCATCGCACCCACCGTGGGCACGTTGAGCGAGCGCAGCGTGCGGGCGTGCGCGTGGCCGACGCCCGGCAGCTCGGCGACCGGCAGGTCGCGCAGGAGGTCCTCGGCCGCCGCGGCGTCGAGGCGCGCCGCGCCGTCGGGCTTGACCGTCCGGCCGGCGAGCCTGGCCAGCATCCGGTTGGGACCCAGGCCGCAGGTCACGGTGAGGCCGGTGGTCTCGTGGATCGTCCGCCGCAGCCGGTGGGCCAGCGCCAGCGGATCGCCGTGCAGGCGGTCGGTGCCGGTGAGATCGCAGTAGGCCTCGTCGAGGTAGGTCTCGATCGCCGGCGCCACCTCGCGGCAGCACTCGAAGACCGCGGTCGCGAAGCAGCGGTAGACCTGGGCGTGGCCCTCGACGACGGTGGCGTCGGGGCAGAGGCGCAGGGCCTCGCCGATCGGCATGCCCGCGCGCAGGCCGCGCCGTCGCGCCTCGTACGAGCACGAGGCGATGACCCCGGCGCCGACGATGACCGGCCGGCCGCGCAGGCGCGGATCGCGCTGTTGCTCGACTGACGCGAAGAAGGCGTCAATGTCCACGTGCAGGACGACGGGCTGCCGGGCAGCCGTCGTCTGCGGCGTTGGCTCGGTCGCGCCGTGCTCGACGTATGGAGATACGCCTGCGCGCGGCGCTCGGTCGCCGCCTTGCAGCCGACGGCTTCCCGGCAGCCCGTCCGTGCCCGCCTCACGGGCCGCAACGCTCGTTGTCGGCGTTGGCTCGGTCGCGCCGTGCGGAACCCGGTCGCCGTCCATCATCCCTCCAGCGTCACCGAGTCCACCCACCACAGCAGGTCGGCGGACTGGAGCTGGAGCTGGTAGACGTCGCCGCTGGCGGCCGTGACGGAGAAGTAGAAGTGCGGGTGCCGCGGCACGCGGTCCACCCAGCGGGCGTTCACGCGCACCACGCGGTGCTCGCGTCCGCGCAGGCGGAAGGCGATGGGCGTGACGGCGCCGCCCCGAAAGTCGGCGCGCACGGCGACGGGCTCGTCAATGGGTTCCTGTCTCATGGTGACCTGGCGGAGGCACATTACTGCACAAGTGTGCAGTCGTCAACGATCGTTTCCCGTGACCCCCGTGAGGCACCGGAGAGCCTGTCGCTCCGGTGGTTCGAGCGATCCGGGATGCCCGGGACCGTCCATCGGGTTACACTGCGGGCGCTTCTTCGCCGGGGTGAACGCCGGGTGCGTCCGACGAGCCCCGTGATCCGGGTGTCCAGGGAGGTTCCGTGACCAAGAGTCAGAGCACCGTCCGCATCCTCGTGCCGGCCGTGCTGATCGCGGTTGGTTTCGCGCTGTCCGTCGCGTGGGCGGCCCCGCCCGCAGCGCCCAAGTTCCTCGAACTGGGCAAGGGGCCGACCATCGTGCTGGTCCACGAGCTGGGCGGGAACCGCATGACGTGGATGTCCACCGCGAAGAAGCTCGTCGGCCAGTACCGCGTCCTGCTCGTGGACCTGCCCGGTCACGGCGGCAGCCCGCTGCCGGATCCGTTCACGCTCGAGGCCAGCGCCGATGCGCTCGACCAGGTGTTCGCGCTGCAGAATCCCGACAGCACGATCATCGTCGGCAAGGGGCTGGGCGGCCTGCTCGCGCTCATGGCGCTCAAGGCGCACCCCAACCAGGCGCGCGGGCTCGTGCTCATTGACACCGGGCTCAAGTCGTCGCTCAAGATCGACGACCAGGAGATCAGGTACTTCACCGATCAGATGGACGAGAACTACGACATGATCCTGAAGTACGTCTTCTCCCGCGCCGGTCGCGATTCGCTGCAGGGCGTGACCATCCACGCGACGGCGGCGCAGACGCCGCCGGCGACGATGAAGAGCTACATCGGCGCCTCGCTGCGCGCCGACGGCACGCCGGCGCTGAAGGCGCTGCAGATGCCGTACCTGTTCGTCGGCACGGATCTCCTGTCGCGCAACGGGACGACCACCGGCGCGGCGCTGCGGGCGCTGGGCTACGAGGACACCACCGCGGTGCCGGTGCGCCGCATCAAGGACGCGGGCTACCTGGTGATGCAGGACCAGCCCGACACGCTGGCCGCGGTGATCTCGGACTTCGCGAAGCGCGCGCTGGCGGCGAAGAAGAAGTAGCGGCGCCGTCGTTCTCCGCCGCCCCGGGCGTTCGCGTCCGGGGCGGCGCGGTTCTCGCGGGCGGCGCGGCTCCCGCACGCGCGCAGCGAGCGAGGGCCGTGGGCCGCGGCCGCGCGCCACATGCGAAAGGCCCCGGGCTCTCGGGAGCCCGGGGCCGTCGCAAGTCGGCCGAGGGACTACTTGCCCTTGAGGGCCAGTTCCTTCATGGCCTTGGCGATCCGGAACTTGAGCACGCGCTTGGCCGGGATCTTGATGGGCTCGCCCGTCTGCGGGTTGCGGCCCATGCGCGCCTTGCGGTTGACGACCACGAGCTTGCCGACGCCCGGGAACACGAAGCCGTTCCGCTTGGCTTCCTTCCCCGCCAGGCACGCCAGCTCCTCGAGGATCAACGTGCCCTGCTTCTTGGTGAGCTCGAACTTGCCGGCGATGTGCGCAGCGACCTGCGACTTGGTCATCATCTTCGCCATGGTGCCTTCCTTTCCCTGTGAAGGTGTGCTGCTCGGAACGGACGGGCATGACGTCATGCCCTAGCCGGGTGTGTGTATAGCAGGAGAAGCCCGCATTTTCAAAGCACTTTCTTGGGGTGGGGCTGGTTTCGGCCGCGTCTGGCGCGGTCGAAACGGGCAAGCATATTCCGGGCCGCGTCTGGCGCGGTCGAAACGCACCCCGCCCCGGTCGGATCGTCGGTGCGCCGACGGACGACGGTCGGTCCCGAGGCGCCCGCCGAACACTCGGGTCCGCCGGTCATGGAGTGCTCGGGCGCGTCGGTCTCGGAGCCCTCAGGCGCGTCGGTCGGAAGGGCGGGACGTGACTGCCGGCGGGTAGGCGCGCGCCAGCAACTCGACCAGGTGCTCGATGCGGACCGTGAGCCCGCGCTCGGCCGCCCCGCGCGCCATGTGCATTGCGCAACCGGGGTTGGAGGCCACGACCACCTCGGGAGCGACGGCGGCGATGGTGTCCACCTTGTGGCCGAGCTGGGCGTCGGACATCTCCGGGTGGGCCAGGTCGTAGACGCCGGCGCTGCCGCAGCACCAGTCGGAATCGGGCAGGTCCACCAGCTCCAGGCCGGGCAGGCGCCGGAGCAGCTCCCGCGGCTGTCGCCGCACGCCCTGGGCGTGGGCGAGGTGGCAGGGGTCGTGGTAGCCGACCCGCAGCGGCCGGCCCGGCTCGCGGGCCGAGCCCAGCGGGGCCGCCGGCTCCGGCAGCCCAAGGGCGTGGAGCACCTCGGCGACGTCGCGGACGTGCTCGGCCAGGCGGACGGCGGCGGGCTCGTCGGGCAGCAGCTCGTCCGCCTCGCGCAGCGCGGCGCCGCAGCCCGCCGAGTCGCTGACCACGAAGTCGCCGCCCAGCGTCGCGAACAGCCGCGCGTTGGCGCGGGCCAGGTCGCGGGCCAGCGGGCGCAGGCCGGCGTGGGCCTGCAGCGCGCCGCAGCACGGGCGCTCGCGCGGCACCGTCACCTCGGCGCCGGCGAGCACCAGCAGGCGCACCGCCTGCCGGTCAATGTGCGGGAACATCACCTCCATGACGCAGGAGGGCAGGAAGACGACGCGGGCGCGCGGCGCTCCCGCCGGGTGGAAGAGCAGCGCGTCGGCGCGCTCCTCGAGGTGGGCGCCCGCCGGCAGCTCGGGCGCCACGCGCGCCAGCGCGCGCTCGCGGCGCGGCACCAGCGGCGGGGTCATGCGCCAGCCGCGGATCGCGTACTCGGGCAGCAGGCGCCGCGCCGCGCGCGAGCGCATGAATGCCGCGACCGGCGAGTGCTGCAGCACGAGCATGAGGTCGGCGGCGCGGTGCATCGCCGCGCGGTCGGGCACCACGTGCTCCAGCGCCCAGTGGCCGAGGCGGCGCGAGAACGACGGCGCGGGGCGGAGCGGCTCGAGCCGGCCGCGGGTCCGGGCCAGCAGGCGGCCGTAGGGCACGCCCGCCGGGCAGGCGGTCTGGCAGGCGCGGCAGCCGAGGCACTGGTCGAGGTACTCGAGCAGCGGGTGCGAGTGGGCCAGGCGCGCCTCGGCCAGGCCGCGCATCAGCGCGACGCGCCCGCGCGGCGAGCCGGGCTCGAGCCGCAGCGTGCGATAGGTCGGGCAGGCCTGCAGGCACAGGCCGCAGTGGATGCAGACGCGCAGGTCGGCCGAGGCCGGGGTGTCGGCGGCGTCGGGGGCGCCGCTCACTTCGCCGCGCCCTCGTCCACCATGTGGAAGTGGTGGAGGAAGCGGTGATAGACCGGTGCGAAGACCACGCCGATCACCACCATCAGCGCCAGCCCCGAGTAGAGCGCGTAGGCCGAGGCGAACCACTTCTCGGCGGCGGGCACGCCGGCGCCGCGGTCGTCCACCGGGCCCATGCCGCCGAGGATCATCGCCGCGTTGTAGAGCGAGTCGAGCCAGCCCAGGCGGCCGCTCAGGTGGTAGCCGATCACGCCGATGGCGAGCGAGCCGGCGATGATGACGAGGCCGGCCAGCGCGCTGCGGACGACGCGCTGCAGGTAGTCGCGGTAGGGCAGCAGCGGCTCGTGCTTGCGCTCGAGCTGCATCAACGGACCGTGCCGGTGGTGCCGGGTCATGCGCCCTCGCTCTCCGCCGCGCCGTTCAGGCCCGGCCGGCGCCGCGCCCCTCGGTGAAGTAGGCCCGGCGGAACGCCTCCATCATCTCCCCGCGCCGCTCGTAGAGGCGCTTGAGCGGCCGCGGCGCGTGCTTCGCCAGCGCGTAGGCGGTGAGCAGCGGCAGCGCGATGGTCGAGTCGGTGTAGCAGATGACCGTGCCGGGGAGCTGATCGGGGTCGATCTTGCCCCACGAGACCGCCTCCGAGGGCGTGGCGCCCGAGAGCCCGCCGGTGTCGGGGCGGGCGTCGGTGACGGCGAGGAAGTAGTCGTGGCCCTTCTCGCTGATGCCCAGCACCTCCTGCAGTTGCGGCTCGGTCTGCAGCACGAAGTTCTTCGGGCTGCCGCCGCCGAGGATCCACACCGCGCTGCGGCCGCCGCTCTTCTTGGCGTGCCAGACGATGGACGCGGTCTCGTTGACGTCGGCGGCGACGTCGAGCACCAGGCGGTTGCCCTCGAGCGCCTTGGCCGCCACGTTCATGCCGATGGACGAGTCGCCCGGCGACGAGGTGTAGACCGGCACGCCGCACTCCCAGGCGGCGGCCAGCAGCGAGCGGCTCTCCAGGCCGAGCGCCTGCTCGCGGGCGCGGATGTACTTGCCGCAGAGGAAGTGGAACTCGGCGGTGCTCATGGTCCGCTGGAACTCGGGCCCGGCGATCAGCTCGCGGAAGAAGGCGTCGGTGTCGAGCAGGACGTGGTAGTCGAAGAAGATGTCGTAGATGCGCACCACGCCCGCCTCGCGCAGCGCGACGTCGTCGGCCTGGAACGTGCCGCGGTGCAGCGGCAGGCCGAGGCCGAAGTGGGTGTCGTGGTACAGGTTCGCTCCGGTGGAGACGATCCAGTCCACGAAGCCGGCGCGGATCAGCGGGATCAGCGCGCTCATGCCGAGGCCGGCCGGGGTCAGCGCGCCGGTGACCGACATCCCCACGGTGACGTCGGGCTCGAGCATGCGCTCGGCGAGCAGCCGCGCGCCCTCGCGCAGGCGGGCGGCGTTGTAGGCGAGGAAGGACTGCTCGATCAGATCGGCGACGCTCTCGCGGCCGGTGATGCCGGCGGGCTCGATGCGCGGGCCGGCGAGATGGCGGGATCGTTTCGGTTCGCTCATGGGTTCCCCGGGGTGCGGTCGCGGACGACGACGAGCCGGCACGATAGCGCGGCCCGCCCGGTGCTGCCAGCGGCGAATCCGCCGCGGCGCCGCCTCAGGCGGGGGACGATATCCGAGAGGAGCCGTCCATCGTATGCCTCGCCCGTGGTGGCTGGCTGTCGCGGCGACCTTCGCCGATCCCATTGGGGGAGCAGATGCGCGGCGAGAGGCGTGGGCGTCACCGGCGGGCGATGAGACATCATCCTCGGCCGTGCCGGGGCTTCACTCCCCAACGGGGAATTCGTCCAGGCGGCGCTGGCATCCGCTCGGTTGACGTCTTCCGTACGCCGACGAGGTTCCCCGGGGCCTGAACCTCACTACTCTCCGGCACGCTGGTGCGGCCCCCACGAGTGGGTTGTGGAGTCAGGGTCTGCAAGAGGCCGCAAGTCGGCTCATGAAGGTCCTGCAAGTCAGCAGGGTATGCCCCCCGGGTCTGCGATCTGCCACCCACCATCGGCCCGATCTTCGCACGGGTAGGCCACACGCATCGGAATCTCAACCTCGGCGGGGAGCGCCTTGCCAAGTACTTGGACCTGTGGCTCGACGACCCTGGAGAAGTACAGACGCAAGGCTTGCTCTACCGCGGCCATGTCCACCCACTCCGGGACTTCGGCTTCTGTTGGCCACTTGAAGTCAATGGATGAGAAGTCAGATGCCGCCTTCGTCTGGCGCACGCCGGCCAGGGTCTCCCATATTCCAAGGCCTTGGCGCGCGACTCCAAGCTCGATCTGCGAGTAGATCGCCCGCTCCGCAGTTGGCGCGCGGAATGTGCACCGCGTGATCCTGATGCTGGTGTCACCCATCACAAGACCTCCTGTTGGGGAGCCAGACGCCAAACATGACTTCATGCCCACAATGATGAATGATGAAGGTTGCATGAGGCGGCGCCAAGGTCCAACTACCGCCCGCCGGCGATCCAGCGCTCGGCCCACATCTGCAGGCTGAGCAGCGTCCACAGGGTGCGGCCGCGCTCGGTGCGACCGCTCACGTGCTCGTCGAGCACGCGGGTCGCGGCCTCGACGTCGAGCACGCCGGCGGCGCGCAGCCGCTCGGGCGCCAGCCGTGAGGCCACCAGCCCGCGCAGCGGCCCGCACAAACGTCACGTAGAAATCGTCGCCGACGA